>NZ_DSDD01000270.1:0-27477 GCF_011048875.1 Rhodovulum sp. | reverse complement strand
TCAGCCCGTGGCCCTGACGATTCCCTTCGACAATTCCTATGCACGGCTGCCCGAGCGGTTTTTCGTGCGTCAGCCCCCCGTCCCGGTGCGCGCGCCGCGGCTGGTGATGCTGAACGCGGTGCTGGCGGGCGAGCTGGGCCTGGATGCCGGGGCGCTGGCCGCCGAAGGCGTGGAGGTGCTGGCCGGAAACCGTCTGCCCGAGGGGGCCGAGCCGCTGGCGCAGGCCTATGCCGGGCACCAGTTCGGCGGTTTCGTGCCGCAACTGGGCGACGGGCGGGCGATCCTGCTGGGCGAGGTGGTGGCGCCTGACGGGCGGCGGTTCGATCTGCAACTCAAGGGCGCGGGGCGCACGGCGTTTTCGCGGATGGGCGACGGGCGGGCCTGGCTGGGGCCGGTGCTGCGGGAATATGTCGTCTCGGAGGCGATGCATGCGCTGGGCATTCCGACCACGCGCGCGCTGGCCGCCGTGACCACGGGCGAGGACGTGATCCGCGAGGCGATCCTGCCCGGCGCCGTGCTGACCCGCGTGGCCGCGAGCCATATCCGCGTCGGCACCTTCCAGTTCTTCGCCGCCCGCCGCGATACCGAGGCGCTGCGCCTGCTGGCAGACCACGCCATCGCGCGCCATTACCCGCAGGCGGACGGGCCGCTCGATCTGTTGCGCGCGGTCATCGCGGCCCAGGCCCGGCTGGTGGCGCAGTGGATGGGGGTGGGCTTCATCCACGGGGTGATGAACACCGACAACACCGCGATCTCGGGCGAGACCATCGACTATGGCCCCTGCGCCTTCATGGACGGCTATCACCCCGACACGGTGTTCAGTTCCATCGACGCCCATGGCCGCTATGCCTATGCCCGCCAGGCCGATATCGCCGCCTGGAACCTGGCGCAGCTGGCCTCGGCGCTGCTGCCGCTGATCGACCCGGACGAAGGGCGGGCGATTGTGCGGGCGACCGAGGCGATCGCGGCCTTTCCGGCGCTGTTCCGCGAGGAATGGCTTGCGGTCTTCCGCCCCAAGATCGGGCTTGAGACGCCCGAGGACAGCGATGCCGAGTTGATCCATCGGCTGCTGGACCTGATGGCGGCGGAGCGGGCGGATTTCACCAACACGTTCCGCGACCTGTCCCGGGGCCGGGCAGGGGCCGGGCTGAAGAACCGGGACGGGCTCGACGGCTGGGCTGCGGACTGGCGCGCGGCTGGGGCGCGAGGGGGTGACGCAGACGGTCGCCACCGAACGGATGCAGGCGGCGAACCCGGCCTGTATCCCGCGCAATCACCGGGTCGAGCAGGTCATCGCGGCGGCCGTCGGGGGCGATTTCGCACCCTTCGAGCGGCTGGTCGCGATCACCGCGCGGCCCTTCGACGACCAGCCGGAGCATGCCGATTTCCGCGCCCCGCCCGCAGCGCATGAACAGGTCTGCCGGACCTTTTGCGGCACCTGAGCACGAACGGCGCGGGCCGCCCGCCGCGCGCTTGGCGTTTTCCTTCTGGCGGGACAGGGCGCAATCGCCTAGAAAATCGCCCATCATGGGAAACGAGGCGCCATGACCGACACCATCGAAACCCGCGCCGAGGCCAGGGGCCTGCGCATGACCGATCAGCGCCGGGTGGTGGCGCGGGTGCTTGAGACCAGCGACGATCATCCCGATGTCGAGGAGCTTTATTCCCGCGCCAGCGATGTCGATCCGCGGATCTCGCTGGCGACGGTCTATCGCACGGTCAAGCTGTTCGAGGAATCGGGGATCATCGAGCGGCTGGAATTCGGCGACGGGCGCGCGCGCTACGAGGATGCCGAGCGCGACCATCACGATCACCTGATCGACCTGAACACCGGCGCGGTGATCGAGTTCTGCGACCCCGAGATCGAAGCCTTGCAGGAGCGCATCGCGGCAAAGCTGGGCTACCGGCTGAAAGGCCACCGGCTGGAGCTTTACGGCGTGCCGGTCCGCAAGGGTTGAGCCCCCTTCCCTCTGCCCCCTGCGCGGGGTAAGGCGGAGCGGACACCCCCGAGCGGATATTCCCCGATGGACAACATGCGCGGCATCGCGCTGATGGTGGCCGCGATGGCCGCCTTTGCGCTGGAAGACATGTTCGTGAAAAGCGCCGCGGCCACGCTGCCGGTGGGCCAGATCCTCGCGATGCTGGGCGCGGGCGGTGCGGTGATCTTCGGCCTCATGGCGCTGGCGCGCGGGCAAAGGCTGTGGTCGCGCGCGCTGCTGACCCGGCCGGTGCTGCTGCGCAATCTGGGCGAGGTTCTTGGCACGCTGGGCTTTGTCTTTGCCATCGCGCTGACGCCGCTTTCGACGGCGTCGGCGATCCTTCAGGCGACGCCGCTGGTCGTGACGCTGGGGGCGGCGCTGTTTCTGGGCGCGCAGGTCGGCTGGCGGCGGTGGCTCGCGATTCTGGTGGGTCTTGGCGGGGTGCTGCTCATCATCCGGCCGGGGATGGAGGGGTTTCAGCCCGCCTCGCTCTTCGCGGTGCTCGCCGTGTTCGGGCTGGCGCTGCGCGATCTGGCCACGCGGGCGACGCCGCGCACGGTCTCTTCGCTGCAACTCTCGACCTACGGGTTCGCGATGCTGGTGCCGCTGGGGGTGGTGGTAATGGCGCTGGAGCGGGGGCCGGTCGCGCTGGACGGCCCGCTTGCCGGGCTGATGGCGGGCGCGCTGGTGCTCGGGGTGGCGGGCTATTACGCCATCGTCGAGGCGATGCGGGTGGGCGAGGTCGCGGTGGTGACCCCGTTCCGCTATACGCGGCTTGTCTTTGCGCTGGGGATCGGGGTCGTGGTCTTCGGCGAACGGCCCGATGCGGCGACGCTGTGGGGGGCGGCCATCATCATCGCCTCGGGGCTTTACACGCTGTGGCGGGAACGCGCTCTTTCCAAGGCCCGCGGCCGACGCTAGAACACGCGCGAGTGTGCAGACGCAGCAAGGGAAGGACGCCCGCCCATGAGCACCATCATCGACATCATCGGCCGCGAGATCCTCGACAGCCGGGGCAATCCCACCGTCGAGGTGGACGTTATCCTCGAAGACGGCACGATGGGCCGCGCGACGGTGCCCTCGGGTGCGTCCACCGGCGCGCATGAGGCGGTGGAACGGCGCGACGGCGACAAGGGCCGTTACCTCGGCAAGGGCGTGCTGGAGGCGGTGGCCGCCGTCAATGGCGAGATCGCCGAGGAACTGGTGGGGATGGACGCGACCGAGCAAGTCGCCATCGACCAGGCGATGACCGATCTGGACGGGACCGAGAACAAGGCCCGTCTGGGCGCCAACGCAATCCTCGGCGTGTCGCTGGCGGTGGCCAAGGCCGCGGCCGATTTCACCACCCAGCCGCTGTTCCGCTATGTGGGCGGCACCTCGGCGCGCATCCTGCCGGTGCCGATGATGAACATCATCAATGGCGGCGAACATGCCGACAACCCGATCGACATCCAGGAATTCATGATCATGCCCGTGTCCGCGGACAACATCCGCGACGCGGTGCGGATGGGATCCGAAGTGTTCCACACGCTGAAGAAGGAACTCTCGGCGGCGGGCCACAACACGGGGATCGGCGACGAGGGCGGCTTTGCCCCGAACCTGTCGTCCACCCGCGAGGCGCTGGATTTCATCCTGAAAAGCATCGAGACGGCGGGCTATTGCCCGGGCGAGGACATCTACCTCGCGCTCGACTGCGCCTCGACCGAGTATTTCCGGGATGGCAAGTACGAAATGTCCGGCGAGAGCCTGTCGCTGTCGGCCGCCGAGAATGTCGATTACCTTGCCGGGCTTTGCGCCGATTACCCGATCATCTCGATCGAGGATGGCTGCGCCGAGGATGACTGGGAGGGCTGGAAACTGCTGACCGAGGCGCTGGGGGCCAAGGTGCAACTGGTGGGCGACGATCTGTTCGTGACCAACCCGAAACGGCTGGCCGAGGGGATCACGGCAGGCGTTGCGAACGCGATGCTGGTCAAGGTCAACCAGATCGGCACCCTGACCGAGACGCTGGCTGCCGTCGATATGGCGCATCGGGCGCGCTATGCCAACGTGATGTCGCACCGCTCGGGCGAGACCGAGGATGCGACCATCGCCGATCTGGCGGTGGCGACGAATTGCGGGCAGATCAAGACCGGTTCGCTGTCGCGCTCGGACCGGCTGGCGAAATACAACCAGTTGATCCGGATCGAGGAAATGCTGGGCGAAACGGCGATCTATGCGGGCCGGTCGATCCTGAAGTGAGCGTTGACCCGGACGCGCCCGCCTTTCCCCGGGACGGGCGCGCCCTTCGCTTCAGACCGGCAGGCGGTAGATCCCGTAGGCGCAGTCCCGGCTGGTCAGCGCCGCGATCAGCGCGCGGCCATCTTCGGTCGGATGCCCCTCGGCATCCAGCCAGCCACGGCTCGCCGCCGCCTGTTCCAGTCGCTCGCTTGCCTGGTCGGCGCAAAACCGGGTAAACCCCAGTATCCGCGACACCAGATCCTCTGTCCCGAACGCGGCCTCGCCGGCGTCCGTCTCGATCATGTCCATGATCCCGTCATCCTGTCCCGTGCCGGACCGTCTGGCCGGCGCATTGCCCGTTCCGCTCGCAAACATCCGGGATGCCGCACCGCGGCATTACTGACCCATCTATATGCTGCGATGCGGCAAATCTAGCGCGAAAGATGTGAATTTTTGTGACGCCTCTTGGGCTAAATACTTGAAATGCCTCATCTATGCGCCATTTGCAGGTCAGGTTTGCAGCTTTAGACTGGCCCCATGACCGCAGACGAGATCATCGCCACGCTGGGCCTTGCGCCGCATCCCGAAGGCGGCTGGTATCGCGAGACATGGCGCGCCGCGGCCGAGGGGGGGGCGCGGGCCGCGGGCACAGCGATCTACTACCTGCTGGCCGAGGGACAGCACAGCCACTGGCACCGGGTGGATGCCGCCGAGATCTGGCATTTCCACGCCGGCGCGCCGCTGGAACTGCGAATCGCCGAATCCGCCGACGGCCCGGCGGTTGCGCATCGGCTGGGTATCGACCTTGCGGCGGGCGAGCGGCCGCAGATCCTGGTGCCCGCCCGTCACTGGCAGGCCGCGCGGCCGCTGGGCGGCTGGACGCTTGTCGGCTGCACGGTCAGCCCGGGTTTCAGCTTCGACGGGTTCGAAATGGCGCCGCCCGGCTTCGACATTCGGGGCGCGGCGGGCTGACGCTCAGGCCGCCCGCGGCGGGCGGCTGACGATGCCGCCCCCCACCGCCGCGGCGACGCCCGTGGTCGCGGGACAGGAGGTCGGCAACCCGCGCGCCACCCGCACCGCAAGATAGGCAAACGCCTGCGCCTCGAGCATGTCGCCATCCAGCCCCACCGCCTCGACCGGATCGACCGGCAGGCCGCTGCGCGCGGCAAGCATGGCCATCATCACCGGGTTCGACCGCCCGCCGCCGGTGACCAGCAGCCGGTCGGGCCGCGTCGGGCAATGATCCAGCCCGGCGGCCACCGCGGCGGCGGCGGCGGCGGTCAGCGTGGCGGCCGCATCGGCGTCGGACAGCCCGGCCACCTGCGCACCAAGCGTGGCGAAATCGTTCCGGTCCAGCGATTTGGGCGGCATTCGCCGGAAATGCGGATGGGCGAGGAAGGCGGCGATCACGCCCTGATCCACATGGCCCGTGGCGGCCAGCGCCCCGTCGCGGTCGCAATCCTGGCCAAGCCGCGCCCGCATCAGGTCGTCGATGGGCGCATTCGCGGGGCCAGTGTCGAAGGCCAGCAGCGCGCCGGGCGCCTCGGGCCGGTCAAGCCGGGGATCGACCCAGGTCAGGTTGCCCACGCCGCCCAGATTGACAAAGGCCAAGGGCGCCCGCGCGCCGATCCATTTCGCGCAGGCGAAGTGGAAGAACGGCGCGAGCGGAGCCCCCTGCCCGCCCAGCCGGACATCGGCAGACCGGAAATCCCACACCACCGGCAGGCCCAACACCTCGGCCAGCACGCGGCCACAGCCCGCCTGATGCGTGCCCCGCCCGCGCGGGTCATGCGCCAGCGTCTGGCCGTGAAAGCCCGCGATCGCCACATCCGAAAACCGCGCCATCACCTCGGCATGGGCGGTCTCGACCAGTTCGACCGCTTCCTCCACCCCCGGATCATCCGGCCAGCGGCCCAGGGCTGCGGCCAGAACGGCGCGTTCCCCGGGCGTGTAGGGGCGATAGGCGGTCTCGCCGAACCCCATGATCGCCACGCCATCGGTCAGGACCACGGCGCAATCCACCCCGTCAAGCGAGGTGCCCGACATGGTGCCCAGGGCGCGCACCGGCGCGGTTTTCAACATGGCCTTTCCCTTCTGCGGCCTGCCCGATATATCACTGGCCAAAACCACCCCCAGGGACAAGAGGCGATGACCTATCACCCGAAATCGGACTTCCTGCGCGTGATGATCGAGCGCGGCTACCTGGCCGACTGCACCGATTATCAGGCCCTCGACGAAGCGCTGAGCCAAGGGGTGGTCACCGCCTATATCGGTTATGACGCGACGGCGGCCTCGCTGCATGTGGGGCATCTGCTGAACATCATGATGCTGCGCTGGTTGCAGAAGACGGGCCACAGGCCGATCACGCTGATGGGCGGCGGCACGACCAAGGTGGGCGATCCCTCGTTCCGCTCGGACGAACGCCCGCTGCTGGGCCCCGACCAGATCGACGCCAATATCGCGGGCATGAAGCAGGTCTTCGGCAAGTATCTGGACTATGGCGAGGGTCCGACCGATGCGCTGATGCTGAACAACGCGGAATGGCTGGACGGCTTGAACTATCTGGAGTTCCTGCGCGATATCGGGCGGCATTTCTCGGTCAACCGGATGCTGTCCTTCGAAAGCGTGAAATCGCGGCTGGACCGGGAACAGTCGCTGTCCTTCCTCGAATTCAACTACATGATCCTTCAGGCCTATGACTTCCTGGAACTGAACCGCCGCTATGGTTGCCGGTTGCAGATGGGCGGGTCGGACCAGTGGGGCAATATCGTCAACGGGATCGACCTGACGCGGCGCATCCTCGATCACGAGGTCTACGGGCTGACCTCGCCGCTGCTGACCACGGCCGATGGTGCCAAGATGGGCAAGAGCGCGGGCGGCGCGGTCTGGCTGAATGCCGAGATGCGCAGCCCTTACGAGTTCTGGCAGTTCTGGCGCAACAGCGCGGATGCCGATGTGGGCCGCTTCCTGCGGCTTTACACCGAATTGCCGCTGGACGAGTGTAACCGGCTGGGCGCGCTGGAAGGGGCCGAGATCAACGCGGCCAAGATCGTGCTGGCCAATGCGGTCACGACCCTTTGCCACGGGGCCAAGGCCGCCGAGGCGGCCGAGGCGACCGCGCGCGAGGTGTTCGAGAGGGGCGGGCTGGGCGAGGATCTGCCCACGCTGGCGCTGAGTGCCGCCGAGATCGCGGCGGGCATCCCGGTGGTGCAGCTCATCACCCGGGCGGGGCTGGCGAAATCGGGCAAGGAGGCCAAGCGGCTGATCGCCGAGGGCGGCGCGCGGCTGAATGACGGGCTGCTGTCCGATGCCGGGCTGATGATCGACGCGGCGATGCTGGCCGAGCCGATCAAGCTGTCGGCCGGCAAGAAGCGTCACGCGCTGGTGCGGATCACGGGCTGAGAGCCGCCCCTGGCGATCCCCTGCCCGCCGTTCTGCGTCTTCCCCGGCTTGCGGCCCAGACGCGGCGCCCGTGATCGCGGCGGCGCGCCTGGGGACACGCCCGCCACGGGCGGCGGGGGGATGGCCTGCTGAACGCGTCACGCATCCGCGGCGCGCTCACATTGTCGCAAGCCCCTTGCGCGGGCGGCGCGTTCGGCCGACAGCTTGGCGAACAAGGGGGGTGGCGATGCTGGACGGGATCATGCGCCGGTTGATCGACCCGCCGCTCGACCGGGCGGGGCGGGCGCTGGCCGGGCGCGGGGTCACGGCGGACGCGGTGACGCTGGCCGGGCTGGCGCTGGGGCTGGCGGCGGCGGGGCTGATCGCGCTGGGGCTGACGCTTCTGGCGCTGGTCCCGCTGCTGGCCAGCCGTCTGGCCGACGGGCTGGACGGTGCGGTGGCACGCGCCAGCCGCAAGACCGATTTCGGCGGCTTTCTTGATATCGTCAGCGATTTCCCGTTCTACGGCGCGGTGCCGCTGGGCTTCGTACTGCTGGATCCGGCCGCGCACGGGGCGGCAGGCGCGTTCCTGCTGCTCAGCTTCTATGTCAACGGGGCCAGCTTTCTGGGCTTCGCCATCCTGGCCGAGCGGCGCGGGCTGGAAACCCGAGCGCGGGGGGTGAAATCGCTCTATTTCACCGGCGGATTGCTGGAGGGGACGGAAACCATCGCCTTCTTCGTCGCGCTCTGCCTCTGGCCGGGATGGTTCGCGCCGCTGGCTTGGGCCTTCGGCGCGCTGTGCTTCGTCACCGCGGGGGCGCGGGTGCTGCTGGCGCGGCGGGTCTTTCCGCCGGAAGACTAGCCCCCGGGGTCGGGCAGGCCGGGTCATAGCCGATCGGATGGGCGTCCAGCGCGGCGCGCTGGCTGTCCGTCAGGCTGTGGAAGGCGACAACCCAGGTATGGATCGAAAAGATCACGGCGCCGCTCACGGGCAGCAGCCGGACCAGCACCTGCCGCTCGCTGCGCAGGAAGGGCGCGGGCCCCCCCACCTTGGCGCGCGGCGCGGATTCGGGGCGCGGCTGGAACAGCGCGGGATCGGCGTAGTAATGCGCGTTCACCCGCCACAGGGCACGCCCCGGGCGCAGACCGGCAAACAGCCGCTCGACCCGCGCGGCAAGGGCGGCATCATAGTGCTGCGGCACCGGGGCGTGGATCGGCCCCAGCGGGCGGCCGAGCTTCTCCGCCAGCATCCAGCTGGCCGGAAAGCACAGGATCACCCCTGTCAGCACCGACAGCCCGCCCGCCCCCCGGCTGCAAGAGGCCGAAATCCTCCTGCACCAACCGGCCCAGCATCAGCAGCGGCGCCGCCCGGTCGAGCGGCACGCGGACGCCATCGGGCCGGGTCACCGCATCGCCCCCGACCGCGAAATCGCCGCGCCCGGCCAGCAGGGCCAGAACCATGTCGAGCAGTTCCCCGGCCGCCGCCCGCGCGCCCTCGGTCAGGGCATGAACCTCGGCGGGGCGAGTCGCGATCAGCCGGTCGCGCGCGGCCATCTGCCCGGCATAGGCGTCGTCCACCACCAGCCAGTCCGCCATCTCCAGCGGCTGGATGCCCGGCAGGCGCCGCATGGCAGGCTCGGCCCAGGGCGTGTGCGGCAGGTGGCTCTGCAGGATCGGATCGGCCGGCGGACATGGGCCGATCAACCCAGATCCCGGCCGCCAGCGCAAGGGCCATAGGGGCCGATCAAGGGCGCCGTCCTGTGCTTCTTCTTGGCAAAAATACCCATGGCGCCACGGTCCCGACTGCCCCGAACGTCAAGGGGGCGCGACCCGGCTGGCCACGCCCCCTGCATGTCGATCCGGATAAGGTCAGCCGCGCGCGCGGCCGACCAGCGCCCAGAGGCCCGGGATCAGCAGCGCCGCCAGACCCAGCTTCAGCGCATCCCCGATCAGGAAGGGCGTCAGGCCCCAGGCCAGGATTGGCTGGTCCCAGCCATAGAGGTGGCCCAACCACAGCAAGCCCGGCACATAGATCAGCGCGTTGGCGAAGAGCAGCGCCGCCGCCAGCCGGCCCGCCGAACGGTCCCATCCGGCGCGCGCCGCCATGCCCAGCGCCACGACCGCCAGCACAAAGCCAACCAGGTAGCCGCCGGTGGCGCCCATCATGTAGCTCACGCCCGACACCTCGGCGCTCGAATCCGCGAACACATCATAGCCCAGCGCGCCGACCAGCATGTAGCCCAGGATCGTCACAAGGCCCAACCGCGGGCCATAGGCCACGCCGATGGTCATCACCGCGAAGGTGCCCATGGTGATCGGAACCGGCCACATCGGCACCTTGATCTTCGCCGCCACGGCCAGCGCAGCGATGCCCGCCACCACCAGCAGCGCCTGTTTCACGCGCAGCGCGACGCCGCCTTCGGGCAGCAGGGTTTCGGCAAGAACCTTGCCGGTCAGGGCCTTGGCCATCTCGCTCTCTCCGTTTGGCTGGTTTTCATCTCGCCATTCTATTTCTACCCCAGCCCCGCCCCCCGCGCAAGCCCCGAGCCGCGTACAGACCGAGTGCATGGCATAGTCCTTGCGCGGCCCCGTGACGCGCCAGAGGCTGGACCAGTCGGGCCAGCGGGCGAAATCATAGCCGACCTCGTAGCGGTCGGGCGGGCAGTCATGCAGGGCCTGCGCGCGGGGGCCGGGCGCGATGGCGTGAAAGAACCGGCCGTCCTCGAAGAAGACCTCGATCCCCGAAGCCCCCTGCCGCCACAGATAGCGCCGCTCTGCGGTCATGGGCGCGTGGCCCGGCAGGTGCAGCCTGCCGGTCTCGGTCAGGACCAGCCCCGCCTTGCCGGGGGCGAAGACGGCCCGTCCCTCGAACCGCGCGGCATGGCCCGCCCGGGCATCCCCGATCACCCGATCAAGCCGCCATTCCCCGGCAAACGCCTCCAGATCCGGCATCCCCGCCCCCGCTTCTTGTCGCGCCGCGCCCCAACGGGTATCAGACTGCGGAAATCCTGTCCAAGAGGCCGCCCATGATCCCCCGCTATGCCCGCCCCGAGATGACCGCCATCTGGGAGCCCGCGACCCGGTTCCGCATCTGGTTCGAGATCGAGGCCCATGCCTGCGACGCCATGGCCGAACTGGGGGTGATCCCGAAGGAGAACGCCGCGGCGGTCTGGAAGGCCAAGGACGTGGAATTCGACGTCGCCCGCATCGACGAGATCGAGGCGGTCACCAGGCATGACGTGATCGCCTTCCTGACCCATCTGGCCGAGCATGTCGGAAGCGAGCAGGCGCGCTTCGTCCATCAGGGCATGACGTCGTCCGACGTGCTGGACACCTGCCTGAACGTGCAGTTGACGCGCGCCGCCGACATCCTTCTGGCGGATCTCGACCGCGTGCTGGCGGCCTTGAAGCGCCGCGCCTACGAGCACAAGGACACGGTGCGGATCGGGCGCAGCCACGGCATCCATGCCGAACCCACCACCATGGGCCTGACCTTCGCGCGTTTCTACGCCGAGATGGACCGCAACCGCGCCCGCCTTCGGGCCGCGCGGGCCGAGATTGCCACCGGCGCGATTTCCGGCGCGGTCGGCACATTCGCCAATATCGACCCGCGCGTGGAAGAGCATGTCTGCAGGATGCTGGGCCTGACGCCAGAGCCGATCTCGACCCAGGTGATCCCGCGCGACCGGCATGCGATGTTCTTCGCCACGCTGGGCGTGATCGCCAGTTCGATCGAGAACATCGCCATCGAAGTGCGCCACATGCAGCGCACCGAGGTTCTGGAGGCCGAAGAATTCTTCTCGGCCGGGCAGAAGGGCAGTTCGGCCATGCCGCACAAGCGCAACCCGGTGCTGAGCGAGAACCTGACCGGCCTTGCACGGCTGGTGCGCGCCACGGTGATCCCGGCGCTGGAGAATGTCGCGCTGTGGCACGAGCGCGACATCAGCCATTCCTCGGTCGAGCGCGGAATCGCGCCCGATGCGACCGTGACGCTGGATTTCGCGCTGAACCGGCTGGCGGGGGTGATCGACAAGCTGGTGATCTATCCCGAGGCGATGCTGAAGAACATGAACAAGTTCAAGGGGCTGGTCATGTCCCAGCGGGTGCTTCTGGCGCTGACGCAGGCGGGCGTCTCGCGCGAGGATGCCTATCGGCTGGTGCAGCGCAACGCGATGAAGGTCTGGGAGGAAGGCAAGGATTTCCGCGAGGAACTGCTGGCCGACGCGGAGGTGACCGCCGCGCTGAGCCCCGCCGAGATCGACGAGAAATTCGACCTCGGCTATCACACCAGGCATGTCGACACGATCTTTGCCCGGGTTTTCGGCGAACCGGCATAGGGTCGCGCAGCGGGTAAAGCGAAGGTTTGGAAATCGCCGGGAACGTGCTACCTTGTGTCACACCTCACCAGGGAGATGCACCATGACCTTCAAGACGATCCTTTCGGCGGCGGTTCTGACGCTGGCCCCGACTCTGGCGCTTGCCAATGGCTGCGGCTGGGAAAAACGGACGAACGCCAGCCAATGCGCCGACGGCAAGGTGTTCGATTCGGCCTCGGGCACCTGCGTTGACCAGCCGACGAGCTGACGGGCCGGACATCCGGCGACCTGACGCGGCGCGGGTCCAGACCGCGCCGCTTTTTTGATGCCGGCGGGCGGCCATCAACCCCGGCTTAACGCTCCTGCGCCAATCTGGCTCCGTTGCAGACGGAGCGTGGTGTGACCAGCCCTACCCCCAGCCTTCCCGGGCATATCCGCTCGGCCACCGGCATGACGCGTCGGCGCAAGGCGGCGATCATCGTGCGGCTGCTGCTGAACGAGGGGATCACGCTGCCGCTGGGCGATCTGCCCACCGAGCTTCAGACCAGCCTGGCCGACGAGATCGCGGCGCTTCGCTATATCGACGCGCCAACGCTGGAATCGGTGGTCGAGGAATTCGTGGCCGAACTGGAACTGGCCGGGCTTGCCTTCCCCGGCGGCATCGACGGCGCGATCGAGTTGCTGGGCGAGCATCTCAGCCCCGAGGCGGCGGCCGCCTTGCAGGCACAGCTTGCCGGGGGCCGGCCGACCGATCCCTGGGTGCTGCTCTCCGAACAGGAGCCGAAGAAGCTGGCCGAACTGCTGATGTCCGAAAGCCCCGAAGTGGCCGCGATCGTGCTGGCCAAGCTGCCCAGCCAGATCGCCGCCGCGGCGCTTGGCCAGATGCCCGGCCCCGAGGCGCGGCGCATCGCCATCGCGATCTCGCGCACCTCGGGCGTGCCGCCCGCGGCGATCGCCCGGATCGGCGCGGCGCTGGCGCGCCGCCTGCTCGACGCGCCGGTGCGGGCGTTCGAGCTGCCGACGGAAAGACGCATGGGTGCGATCCTCGATGCCGCCCCCGCCGCCACCCGCGACGACGTCCTGCAGGGTCTGGCCGAGACCGATGCGGATCTGGCCGAACGCGTGCGCCGGGCGGTCTTCACCTTTGCCGACATTCCCGCCCGGCTGGCGTCGCTGGATGTTCAGGCGCTGACCCGAACCGTGGATCAGCCCGTTCTGGTCACGGCGATGGCCGGGGCCGACGAGAAGAACGCCCCGACGGTGGAGTTCATCCTGTCCAACATGTCGCAGCGGATGTCCGCCCAGCTGCGCGAGGAGATCGCCGAGCGCGGCACCCCCTCGACCGAGGAGACCGAGGCCGCGATGTCCGAGATCACCGCCGCGCTGCGCGGGCTGGAGGCCGCGGGCGAGATCAGGCTCGAGGCGGCCACCGGCGAGGGGTAGGACCGGGCCGGACCCATCGCGGGCGGTCGCCAGGGCGTCCTGCTTGTGATCGCGGGGCGCGGGTTCTATGTCTGCCAACGCGCCGCGGCGGGGGGGCGCGGACAGGGAAAGCGGGCGGCCATGGCCAGCGGCGGCAGGACATCGGACAAGGGAAGGCGGGGCGTGACGGACTGGATTGCCGACCGCGCGATCCGCGCCGTGATCGCGCTTGCCCTTGCCCTGCCCTATGAGCGGCGGGTGCGGTTCGCGGGATGGGTCATGCGCCGCCTGATCGCGCGCCCGGCGGGCTATCTGGCCCGCGCCGAGGAGAACCTTGCCCTGGTCTGGCCCGACATGCCCGCCGCCGAGCGGAAGCGGATCGCCCGGGCGGTGGCCGACAATGCGGGCCGCACGCTGATCGAAAACTACTCGACCCGGGAGTTCCTTGCGCGCATGGCCAGCGCCGAACCGCGCGGCCCCGGCCTTGCGGCGCTCGAGGCGGCGCATGCCGCCGGGCGTCCGGTGATCCTGGTGACCGGGCATTTCGGCAATTACGAGGCCGCCCGCGCCGCCCTGGTCGCGCGGGGCCATGCGGTCGGCGGGCTGTACCGGCCGATGCGCAACCGCTTCTTCAACGCCCATTACGTCCGCACGATGGAGGCGTTCGGCGGCCCCGTCTTCGCGCAGGGCCGCCGCGGCACCGGCGGCTTCGTGCGGCACCTGAAATCGGGCGGCATGCTGGTCCTGCTGATCGACCAGCACCACAGCCGGGGCGCGTCGCTGGAGTTCATGGGGCAACCCGCCCTGACCACGCTTTCGGCGGCCGAGCTTGCCCTGCGCTACGGGGCCGATCTGATTCCCTTTTACGCGACACGCCGCCCCGACGGGCTGAGCTTCGACATCGCGCTGGAGGCCCCGGTTCCGGCCGGGACGCCCGAGGCGATGACGCAAGCGCTGAACGACAGTCTTGCGGCGCGGGTGCGTGCCCATCCCGAGCAGTGGTTCTGGATCCACCGCCGCTGGAAGGCCCCGCGCCCGCGCGGGCGGACCCGCGCCGGGACCGCCTGATCAGCGCAGCCGCGCCGCCGCCAGGATGCGCCCCGGCCCCGCCTTCTGGATCAGCGCGACGATCGGCTGCTCGCCCTCGGTCTGCACCGTCACGACCAGCGGCAGCGCGCCGTCCCAGCGGGCGACCGCGTTCCAGGCATCGACGATGTTGGTATAGACATAGCGTTGCCCGGAATTCTCGCCCCGCGTGATCTCGACCTCTTCGGACGGGCGGTAGCGCACCACCTGAAGCACCACGTCCTCCTCGAAGGCGGTCTCCGAGCGGGCCCGGATCGTGACTGTGGCGCCCTGCCGCTCCATCGTCAGGGTCACGGGGCTGGGTGTTCCGCGATGCGCCTCGATCAGGCGGACCACCTCCATCGGGCTGTGGCCGACGACGTGATCCTTGCCGCCCACGATGATCTGCGGGGTATAGACCGACCGCTGGCCCGCCGCCCTTGCATAGGCCTTCTGGCGGCGGGTGAAGGCGGGATCGGCAAAGACATCCTTCCAGCCGATATAGTCCCAGTAATCCACATGCAGCGCCAGCGGGATGACATCCTCACGCTCGGCCAGTTCCGCGATCAGCGCGTCGGCGGGCGGGCAGGAGGCGCAGCCCTGCGAGGTGAACAACTCCAGCACCACCGGCCCCCCCTCGGCCCGGGCCGTTCCCGAAAACGCCAGCCAGGCCGAAATCAGAACCGTGATGAACGCCCGCATATGCCCTGCCCTGTCCGCCTTGTCCCCGACGTTCCTACAGAACCCGCCCCTCCCCTGCCAATCAACGATTCGGGAGGGTGCGACAGCTTGGCCTGCCCCGGGATCCTCAATCTGTGCACCACGGTATACTAACAAATACCGTGCCCCCTTGATCGCTTGCGGCCGTTAGGGCAAGAGGTCGTCAAGGACAGATGCGCTTGAGCCATGGAGACCGCCCCACATGCCGATCGTCGTTGGACAGGACACCGCCCGCACCCGCCGCACGCTGACCGCCGGCGGGGCAAGCCATGCCTATTACTCGATCCCGGCGGCCGAGGAAGCGGGTCTGGGCGACTTCTCGCGCCTGCCCGCCGCGCTGAAGGTGGTGCTTGAGAACCTGTTGCGCTTCGAGGACGGAAAGACGGTCCGCGTGGACGACATCCGCGCCTTCTCCGACTGGGCGGCGAATGGCGGGCGGTCGGATCGCGAGATCGCCTATCGCCCGGCCCGCGTGCTGATGCAGGATTTCACCGGGGTTCCCGCGGTCGTGGACCTGGCCGCAATGCGTGACGGGATCGTGGCGCTGGGGGGCGACGCGCAGAAGATCAACCCGCTGAACCCGGTCGATCTGGTGATCGACCATTCCGTGATGATCGACGAGTTCGGCAATCCGCGCGCCTTCCAGTTGAACGTGGACCGCGAATACGAGCGCAATATCGAGCGCTATACCTTCCTGAAATGGGGCCAGAAGGCGTTCGACAATTTCCGTGTCGTCCCGCCCGGCACCGGCATCTGCCACCAGGTCAACCTGGAATACCTGGCCCAGGCCGTCTGGACGGACACCGACCAGAGCGGCGAGAGGGTGGCCTATCCCGACACGCTGGTCGGCACTGACAGCCATACCACCATGGTCAACGGTCTCGGCGTGCTGGGCTGGGGCGTGGGCGGCATCGAGGCCGAGGCCGCGATGCTGGGCCAACCCGTTTCGATGCTGATCCCCGAGGTGGTGGGGTTCCGGCTGACCGGCGCCATGGTCGAGGGCACCACCGCCACCGATCTGGTGCTCAAGGTCGTGGCGATGCTGCGCAAGAAGGGCGTGGTGGGCAAGTTCGTGGAATTCTACGGCCCCGGCCTGGATCATCTGCCGCTGGCCGACCGCGCGACCATCGCCAACATGGCGCCTGAATATGGCGCGACCTGCGGCTTCTTCCCGGTGGATGACGAAACGCTGCGCTATCTGCGCCAGACGGGCCGCGACGAGGGCCGCATCGCGCTGGTCGAAGCCTATGCCAGGGAAAACGGCCTGTGGCGCGGGCCGGATTACGACCCGGTCTACACCGACAGGCTGGAGCTCGACATGGGCGAGGTCGTGCCCGCGATCTCGGGACCGAAACGGCCGCAGGATCACACGCCGCTGGATCAGGCCGCCGACAGCTTCGTGCGCGTGGTGGCGGAATATCGCGGCGAGGATGAAAGCGCCGCCGCCCATGACATGAGCGCCGAAGGGCCGGTTCCCGACACGCTGCTGGACCCGCGCCGGTCGGCCGCGGTGGCTGGGCAGGATTACGCGCTGCGCGACGGCTCGGTGGTGATCGCCTCGATCACCTCCTGCACCAATACCTCGAACCCCTATGTGATGATCGGTGCCGGGCTGGTGGCGCGCAAGGCGCGCGCGCTGGGGCTGAAGGCCAAGCCCTGGGTCAAGACCTCGCTCGCGCCCGGCTCGCAGGTGGTCAGCGAATATCTGCAAGCGGCGAACCTGCAGGAGGATCTGGACGCGCTCGGCTTCAATCTCGTGGGCTATGGCTGCACCACCTGCATCGGCAATTCCGGGCCGCTGGCCGAGGAGATCTCGAAGACGATCCATGACAATGACCTGATCGCGACCAGCGTCCTGTCGGGCAACCGCAATTTCGAGGGCCGGATTTCCCCCGATGTGCGGGCGAACTACCTGGCCTCGCCGCCGCTGGTGGTGGTCTATGCCATCGCGGGCGACATGAACGTGGACCTGACCCGCGATCCGATCGGCACCGGCAAGGACGGCAAGCCGGTCTACATGAAGGACATCTGGCCGACCAGCAAGGAGATTGCGGAACTCGTCGAACAGACGGTCACCCGCGCGGCCTTCCGGAAGAAATATGCCGATGTCTTCAAGGGCGACGAGAAATGGCAGGCGGTCGAGACCACCGACAGCGAGACCTATGACTGGCCCGCCGCCTCGACCTATGTGCAGAACCCGCCCTATTTCCGCGGCATGGCGACCGAACCGGGCGTGATCGCCGATATCGCGGGCGCGCGGGCACTGGCGATCCTGGGCGACATGGTGACGACCGACCACATCAGCCCGGCGGGCAGCTTCAAGGACAGCACACCCGCGGGCCGCTACCTGGTGGACCGGCAGGTGCGCGTGCGCGATTTCAACTCCTACGGCTCGCGGCGCGGCAATCACGAGGTGATGATGCGCGGCACCTTCGCCAATATCCGCATCCGCAACGAGATGCTGCAAGGCGTCGAGGGCGGCTATACGCTGGGCCCGGACGGCGCGCAGACCTCGATCTATGACGCGGCGATGGCCTGGCAGGCGCAGGGCGTGCCGCTGGTGGTGATCGGCGGCATGGAATACGGCGCGGGCAGTTCGCGCGACTGGGCGGCCAAGGGCACGGCGCTGCTGGGCGTCAAGGCGGTGATCGCCGAAAGTTTCGAGCGCATCCACCGCTCGAACCTGGTGGGGATGGGCGTGATCCCGTTCGAGTTCACCGGCGGCGACAACCGCAAGACGCTGGAGCTGACGGGCGACGAGAGCTTCTCGATCAGCGGCCTGGCGGGCGATCTGAAACCGCTGGCCGAGGTGCCCTGCACCATCCGTTCCGCCGATGGCCGGGAACGCACGATCACGCTGAAATGCCGGATCGATACCGCCATCGAGAAGGAATATGTCGAACATGGCGGCGTGCTGCATTACGTCCTGCGCAACCTCGCCCGCGCGGCCTGACGCCCGCATCACGGCACGACAAGACGCCCCCGTCCGAAAGGCGGGGGCGTTTTTCATGGCAGCGCGGCGGGATTACTCGGCGGCGGCGGCCCGTTCGATGGCCGGGCGCAGGCTTGTTTCGATCACCGCGGCGGTCAGCGGGCCGGGATGGCGCAGCACGACGCGACCCTGCCCGTCCAGCACGAAGGTTTCCGGCACACCATAGACGCCCCATTCGATCGCCGTGCCCCCCGCCGGATCGGCCGCGATGGCGGCATAGGGATTGCCCATCTGGGCGAGAAAGCGCAGCGCGTTTGTGGGCTTGTCCTTGTAGTTGATGCCGTAGATCGCCACGCCCTCGGCGGCCAGCGCCTCGAGCAGCGGATGTTCGTCGCGGCAGGGGCCGCACCAGCTGGCCCAGAAATTCACCAGCGTCACCGCGCCCCCGCGCAGCACCGCCTCGTCAAAGATCTCGCCGTCCAGCGGCTCGACCGCCAGCGCGGGCGCGGGCTTGCCGATCAGCGTCGAGGGCAGCGCGTTCCGGTCATCGCGGCCGACGCCGATGAAGAACAGCGCGGCGAGGGCGACAAAGATCACCGGCGGCACGAACATCAGCGGAGAGACGCGTTTCTTCTCAGTCATCGGAAACCCTGCGCGCTTCGACCTCTTCCAGTTGCCGACGGACCCGCGCAGCGCGCCAGAGCGAGAGCACGACGAGCGCCACCAGCAGCGCCAGCGAGATCGCGTAGGAGGACAGCACCGCGCCCGCGTATTTGCCCAGATCGGGGATCATGCCATCCGCTCCCGCGCGATCAGCGCCTTGATCCGGCGGGCGCGAATCTCGGTCTGCGTGCGTTCCAGCACGAGCGCCACGAACAGCAGCATGAACGCCCCGATGCAGACCAGAAGCGGAAACCAGAACACGTTGGCGATGTTTTCCTTCTTGTCCATCGACAGCGTCGCCCCCTGGTGCAGCCCCTGATTCCAGAAATTCACCGCATAGCGCGACAGCAGCGCAAAGACCGAGCCCACGATGCACAGCACCGAGGTCAGGTCGGCCGCGGCGTCCGGGTTCTCGATCGCCTCCCACAGCGCAATATAGCCGAGATAGAACAGGAACAGGATCAGGAACGAGGTGAGCCGCGGATCCCAGGCCCAGTAGGTGCCCCACATCGGCTCGCCCCAGATCGCGCCGGTGACCAGCGCGATCACGGTCATCGTCAGCCCCACCGGGGCCGCGGCCCGCGCCGCCAGCGCCGAGACGTGGTGGCGCCGGATGAGCCAGATCAGCGAGGCCACCAGCATCATCACCCAGGCATTGATCGCCATCATCGCGGCGGGCACATGCAGGTAGATGATCTTGACCGTCGAGCCGAAATTCTCGGCCTCGGGCGTCAGGAAGAAGCCCCAGACCAGACCGACCACCATCGACAGCGCCGTCAGACTCCAGATCGCGGGCAGAACAGCCTGCGAGGTCTGCATGAACTTTTTCGGATTGGCATATTCCCAGAGCGACATGGATGTTTCCTAGAGGGCTTTTTCCGAAGTCTCAACTGAATAGCGCGTGAACCCTAGCGCAGATTGATCCGGATCGCCGCAGCCGCCGCAAAGGGCAGCAGCGCGAGCGTGGCCAGCGTGATCCCCGCCAGCATCAGAAGCGGCGTCGCATTGGCCTGCCCGGCCGCGCCCCGCACCACCGCCTCGGCGCCGAAGATCAGGGTCGGGACGTAAAGCGGCAGCACCAGCAGCGACAGCAACAGCCCGCCGCGCTTCAGCCCCACGGTCAGCGCCGCGCCGAAGGTGCCGATCATGCTGAGCGCGGGCGTGCCGAGGGCGAGCGAGAGCACGAGCCAGCCATAGGCGGCCGGATCGAGGCTCAGCAACAGGCCGAGCCCGGGAGCGGCCAGGGTCAGCGGCAGGCCGGTCGTCACCCAATGCGCCGCGGCCTTCATCGCCACGACGCCTTCCAGCGGGATCGGCGCGGTGGCCAGCAGGTCGAGCGAGCCATCCTCGAAATCCAGCGCGAAGATGCGGTCGAGCGACAGGAGGCAGGCCAGAAGCGCGCCCACCCACAAGATGCCGGGCGCGATCCGCGACAGGATCGCGCTTTCGGGGCCGACGCCGAAGGGCACCAGCACCACGACGATCAGGAAGAAGGCCAGCCCCAGCCCGAATCCCCCGCCCGCCCGGATTGCAAGCATAAGATCGCGGATCAGCAGCGCGATCATGCGAAGGCCTCGTCGAACCGGTCCATCGCGCGCGGACGGGTACGGAAGGGCGTGAGGTCAAGCTCCTCGGCCTCGAAGCCCAGATGGATATGCGTGGCGATCAGCGCGGCGCCGCCCGCCCGCAGGTGGCGCGCCACGGCCTGGCCAAACAGCGCGACCGAGGCGGCATCCAGCGAGACGGTCGGTTCGTCCAGCACCCAGATCAGCCGCCTGGTGACCAGCAGGCGGGCAAGGCCCAGCCGCCGCTTCTGCCCGGCGGAGAGGTTCTGGGCCGGGCGATGGGCGAGATCGGCCAGGTCGAATTCGTCCAGCGCCTGGCCGATGCCAGTCTGGCCGAAGATGCGGGCCCAGAAGCGCAGGTTCTCCTCGACGCTGAGCGTCGCCTTGAGCCCGTCGGCATGGGCAGCATAGGCCATCGCCTCGGGCGGGGCCGAGACGGAGCCCGCAAGGGCGGGCTGCAGCCCCGCGAGCGTGCGCAGCAGCGTCGTCTTGCCGATGCCGTTCGGCCCGCGCAGCATGAGCGCCCGGCCCGGGCGCAGCGTGAAGCCGACCCCTTCGAGCACGGGCAGTCCGCCGCGGGCGCAGGCGAGGTCTTGCACGGTCAGATCCATGCGTTTCGCATAGCCGATCGGCGCGCGGGCGGGAAGCGGGAAAGGAGCACTCCCGCCCCCGGCCGGCGCGGGGCGCAGGCGCCCCGCTTGTCCGCGGTTGGGCGTGGCCGCGCGCGGGACGCGCGCGGCGCCTCCGGCGGGGATATTTGGGGCCAGAAGAAGGCTCAGGCCGGCGGGGCGGCGGAGACCGGTATCAGGGCGGCGGCGACGCGGCGGCCTTCGGCGAGCAGGAGGTTGTAGCCGCGGGCGGCGGAGGGGCTGGCCATGAACTCTACCCCGAGCCCGGCCGCCTCGAGCCGGGACTGGAGGCCACCCGGCAGCGGCAGGAGGCTGTTGCCGGTGCCCACAAGCAGCACGTCGACACGGGTTGCAAGTGCGAAGAGCGGCGCGGGATCGTCAAGGCCGGTCCAGGCGAGCGCCCGGCCTTCGGCGACGATCACCGGCCCTTCATGCACGCTGCCCGCGATGCGGAAGAAGCCCGGGCCGTAGCCGTCGACGGGCAGGCCGACAGGCGGCTGGATCTCGGTCAGGCGCATCGGCATCTCCCTGGGTCCCGGGGGCGCGGTCGCCCCGTCATGGCGGCGCGCGGTGGCGGATCAGCCCTCGGCGCTGGCGAATTGCGTGCCCGCGCCGCCGTCCTGATCCTTGGACCAGTCGCGCTTGACGCCGAGGAACAGAAGGATGTTCGAGGCCACGAAGACCGAGGAATAGGTGCCGACCGTGATCCCCCAGATCATCGCGAAGACGAATCCCCGGATCACGTCGCCGCCCAGAACGAACAGCGCGATCAGCGCCAGCAGCGTGGTGACCGAGGTCATCACCGTGCGCGAGAGCGTGTCGTTGATCGAGAGGTTCAGCAGTTCCCGCAGCTCCATCTTCTTGTATTTGCGCAGGTTCTCGCGCACCCGGTCGAACACGACCACGGTGTCGTTGAGCGAGTAGCCGACGATGGTCAGCAGCGCCGCGATGATGGCGAGGTCGAAGCGGATCTGAAGGGCCGCGAAGACCCCGATGGTCAGCGTCACGTCATGGACAAGTGCGGCGACCGCGCCCAGCGAGAACTGCCATTCGAAGCGCAGCCAGATATAGACCAGGACCGCCACGATCGAGAGCACCACGGCAAGGATCGCGGTCTGCACCAGTTCGGCCGAGACCTTGGGGCCGACGCTTTCCACCGAGGGGAAGGTGATCGAGGGATCGACGGTCTTCAGCGCGGCCTCGACCGCGTTGATGACCTGGGGGGTGATGCTTTCCTCGCCGTCCTGGGCCTGGATGCGCACCTGGGCGACGTTGCGTTCGGGGCCGAAGCCGGGGTCGAAGACCTGGGAAATGGCCACATCGCCCAGTTCCAGCGCGGAAAGCGCGGCGCGATAGGCGGCGACATCGACGGGCTGGGTGCTTTCAGTGCGGATCGTGGTGCCGCCGCGGAAGTCGATCCCGTAATTCAGCCCCATCAGGAAGAACAGCACGACCGAGGCCACCATCGCCACGACAGAGGCGCCGAAGGTGACGGTCGCGAACCGGAAGAAGTTCCAGTTGGTGTCCGAGGGAACGAGTTTCAGGCGCATGCGGATCCCCTCACACGGTGATGGTCCTGGGACGGCGGCGTTCCATCCACATCACGACCATCAGGCGGGTGACGAAGATCGCCGTGAAGACCGAGGTCAGGATGCCCAGCCCCAGTGTCACCGCAAAGCCCTTGACCGGGCCCGAGCCCATGGTGAACAGGATCGTCGCGGTGATGAAGGTGGTGATGTTGGCATCAAGGATCGCCGACAGCGCCTTTTCATAGCCAAGCTCGATGGCGCGGGCCGGGCCGCGGGCGGATTTCAGTTCCTCGCGGATGCGCTCGAAGACCAGCACATTGGCATCGACCGCCATGCCGATGGTCAGCACGATCCCGGCGATGCCGGGCAGCGTCAGCGTGGCCCCGATCAGCGACAGCAGGCCGAAGATCATCGCCACGTTCACGATCAGCGCGATGTTGGCGAAGAGCCCGAACAAGCCGTAGCTTGCCCCCATGAAGAACAGCACCGCGACGAAGGCCACGATGCAGGCGATCTTGCCCGCCTCGATGCTGTCGGCGCCCAGTTCGGGGCCGATGGTGCGTTCCTCGAGGAAGACCAGTTCCGCGGGCAGCGCCCCCGCGCGCAGCAGGATCGCCAGCTGGGTCGATTCCTCGACATTGAAATTGCCGGTGATCTGGCCCGAGCCGCCCAGGATCGCCTCGCGGATCACGGGGGCCGAGATCACCTCCTCGTCCAGAACGATGGCGAATGGAGAGCCGACATTTTCCTGCGTGTAGCGGCCGAACTTGCGCGCGCCGGCGGGGTTGAAGCGGAAGGTGACCGAGGGTAGCCCGTTCTGGTCGAAGGCGGGCTGGGCATCGGTCAGTTCCTCGCCCGAGACGACGGGCGTGCGTTCGAGGATGTAATAGACCCCCGCATCGTCCATCGAGGGGTAGATCACATTGCCCGAGCCGGGCGCGTCGTTCGGGTTGTCGGTGCGCGAGACGACCGGGTGGAAGGTCAGCCGCGCGGTGGTGCCGATCAACGCCTTGAGTTCCTCGGCCGAGCCGATGCCGGGCACCTGGATCAGGATGCGGTCGGCGCCCTGGCGCTGGATCGTCGGCTCACGGGTGCCGACCTCGTCGACCCGGCGGCGCACGATTTCCAGCGATTGCTGGATCGTGCGGTTATCGGTGGCCTGCTTCTCGGCCTCGGACAACTGGACGATCAGCAGATCGCCCGCGCCGCGCACCTCGATATCGGAACTGCCCACCCCGGTCAGCGTGACCGTGGGGCGGGCGATCTCGCGCACCGCGGCGATTGCGGCGGCCATGCCCTCGGGCCGGGCGATGTTCACATGCAGTTCGGCGGGCGGCGAGTCGGCGCGCCGGATCGGACCCACCTCGTCGCGCACCGCGCGCAGCGCGTCGCGCACATCGGGCCAGAGCGCATCCATGCGGTCGGCATGGACATCCTCGACCCTGACCTCGGCCAGAAGATGCGCGCCGCCGCGCAGGTCGAGGCCGAGATTGACCAGCCCCGAGGGCAGCCAGCCAGGCCAGGCGTCCCGGTCGGCCACAAGCTCGGGCATCGCGCCCTGGAGTTCGATCGCCTGAACGGCGTCGTTATGCCGTTCGACCCGTTCGTAGAACAGGTTCGGCATGGCCAGAGCGAGGCCGATCAGGACAAGCGCCCAGATCGTGGCCCGCTTCCAAAGCGCGAATTGCAGCATCTGCGGTTATGCCTTCCCGGCGGGCTCGGTCTTGTTCAGCACCTGGACGATGGTGTGGCGCACGACGCGCACGCGCACGTTCTCGGCGATCTCGACCTCCAGTTCCTCGTCGTCCTTGACCTTGGAGACCTTGCCGATCAGCCCGCCCTGGGTGACGACCTGGTCGCCGCGGCGCAGCGCCTCGACCATCTGCTTGTGCTGCTTCATCTTCTTCTGCTGGGGCCGGATCAGCAGGAAATACATGATCAGAAAAATCAGGATCAGCGGAAGGAAGGTCGCAAAGGCGCCCCCGGCGCCGCCGCCACCGGCCGCTTGCGCAAAGGCAGGCGTGACAAACATCGTGAGAATCCCCGTGTTCTGCGGGCAGGCGCGCTGCCCGGATCCTTGGTCGCGGCGTACCCTATTCGGTGCCCCCCTGCTTGGCAAGGCGAAGCCGCGCGGCTTTGACCTCGGGCGGGTCCGGCGCATATCCGGGACATGAAACGCGCGTTCCGACCTGTCCTGCTGCTGCTGGCCTGTCTCGCGCCCGCAATCGCCGCCGCCGACGGGGGCGGACCGGTGCGGCTGAGCGATGCCGAGCACCAGCCCTGGCGCGCGATCGGTCGCATCAATGTGACCGGACTCGACACGGGCGGCATGACGATTGCCGGGTGCTGAACCGCTGGCCCGGCATCCTGGGGCTGGACTGCCCGGTGGCCTTCGGCACCTCGGGCGCGCCGGTGCTGGTGCAGACCGCGGCGGGCTGGCGGGTGATCGCGGTGGTTTCGGCGGGCAGCACCGGGCCGGGCCGGATTCGCACCGTCGCCGCCCGCCCCGACGCGGCCTTCCTGACGCCGGAGTGACGGGCCGGACGATTCCCGGTTCCCTCCGTGCTGCGGCTGGGGCATAGGAGGGCACGACACGCCGGTCTTGCCCTGAGGTCTTCCATGCACGACATCCGCGCCATTCGCGAGAACCCCGACGTCTTCGACGCCGCGCTGAAACGGCGCGGGATAGAGCCGGTCTCGGCCCGGATCCTCGCCATCGACGAGGCGCGGCGCACCCGGATCCAGGCCGCCGAAGAGGCGCAGGCCGAGCGCAATGCCGCGTCCCGGAACGTGGGTGTTGCCAAGGCCAGCGGCAACGAGGCCGAGTTCGAGCGGTTGCGCGCGCTGGTGGCCGAGAAGAAGGACCAGATCGCCCGGCTGGAGGAAGAAGCCAGGGCCGAGGATGACCGCCTTGCCGACCTGCTGATGCGCCTGCCCAACCTGCCGCTCGACGACGTGCCGGACGGGGCCGACGAAGCCGACAATGTGGAACTCCACCGCTGGGGCAGCCCGCGCGCCTTCGACTTCACGCCGCGCGAGCATTTCGAGATCCCGGGCGTCCTGCCGGGGATGGATTTCGAGGTGGCGGCGAAACTTTCGGGCGCGCGCTTCGTGGTGCTGAAGGGCGCGGTCGCCCGCATCCACCGGGCGCTGGCGCAGTTCATGCTGGACACCCATGTCACCGAGAACGGCCTGACCGAGGTCAACGCGCCCGTGCTGGTGCGCGAGGAGATGATGTATGGCACCGGGCAACTCCCGAAATTCGGCGAGGACAGCTATCAGACGCGCGAAGGATGGTGGCTGATCCCCACCTCCGAGGTGACGCTGACCAATACCGTGGCGGGCGAGATCCTCGACGCCGCCGACCTGCCCCGCCGGATGACCGCCCATTCGCTGTGCTTCCGCTCCGAGGCGGGCAGCGCGGGCCGGGACACCCGCGGCATGCTGCGCCAGCACCAGTTCGAGAAGGTCGAGATGGTCTCGATCGTCCATCCCGATCAGGGCCGCGCGGAACTCGACCGGATGACCGGCTGCGCCCAGGGCATCCTGGAACGGCTGGGCCTGCCCTACCGGACGGTCGTGCTGTGCACCGGCGACATGGGCTTCGGCGCGCGGCGGACCCATGATATCGAGGTCTGGCTGCCCGGCCAGAACAGCTATCGCGAGATCTCGTCGGTCTCGCTCTGCGGCGATTTCCAGGCGCGGCGCATGAATGCCCGCTTCCGCCCCGAGGGCGGCGGCAAGCCGGAATATGTCCACACGCTGAACGGCTCGGGCCTGGCGGTCGGGCGCTGCCTGATCGCGGTGCTGGAAAACGGCCAGCAGGCGGACGGCTCGGTCACGCTGCCCGCGGCGCTGGGGCCGTATCTGGGCGGCCGGACCACGCTGACGGCGACGGGGGATCTGGCCTGATGGATCCGGTCAAGGCGATCCTCGTCTTCGTCGCGACGCTGTTCTTCGTGCTGTCGCCGCTGATGTCGGGCGGCTTTTCGGGCTTCGAGCCCGGCCAGTTCCCGATCCCGCAGGACGACCCGCCGGTGCAGCCGGCGGGCTATGCCTTCGGCATCTGGGGGCTGATCTATGTCTGGCTGCTGGTCTCGGCCGGGATGGGCCTGTTCCAGCGCGCCAAGGACGAGACATGGGAACCCGCGCGCCTGCCGCTGATCCTGTCACTTGCCCCCGGCGCGGCCTGGATCGGGGTGGCGCAACTCTCGCCGCTCCGGGCCTCGGTGCTGTTGTGGTGGATGCTGGCCATGGCGCTGATTGCGCTGGCGCGCACGCCCTTCACCGACCGCTGGACCCTGCAGGCGCCGGTGGCGGTCTATGCGGGCTGGCTGACGGCTGCCAGCTGGGTCGCGGTGGGCCTTCTGGGCGGGGGCTACGGGCTGTTCTTCGGCCCGGAGGTCTGGGCGCTGATCGCGCTGGCGGGCGCGCTGGTGACGGGTGCGCTGGTGCTGCTGGCACTGGACCGCGCGCCCGAATATGGCGGCGCGCTGATCTGGGCGCTGGTGGGCGTGATCGTGGCCAATGCGACCACGACGCCGATCGTCGCCTTTGGCGCCATCGCGGGCGCGGTGCTGATCGGGCTGCTGACGGTGCGGGCGGCGACCTAGCCGCCCAGCGGCCCCTTGCCCGGATGCTTGCGCAACCGCGAGGGGATCTTGCGTTTCCTGGTCCGGAACGGGTTCTGGTCGCCCTGCCCGCGAAAGGTCAGCCGGATCGGCGTGCCCGGCATGCCGAAATCCTCGCGCAGCCCGTTCACCAGATAGCGCCGGTAGCTTTCCGGCAGCTTCTCGGGGTTCGAGGCCATCACGACGAAGCCGGGCGGCCTTGTCTTGACCTGGGTCATGTAGCGCAGCTTGATCCGGCGGCCGCCCGGGGCGGGTGGCGGGTGCAGTTCCAGCATGCCCGCGAGCCAGCGGTTCAGCTTTGCCGTGGAAACCCGACGGTTCCAGACCGCATAGGCCGACATCACCGCCTCGTTCAGCCGGTCAAGTCCGCGGCCGGTCAGCGCCGAGACGGTGACCAGCGGCGCGCCCTTGATCTGGGGCAGTGC
>NZ_DSDD01000145.1:0-27718 GCF_011048875.1 Rhodovulum sp. | reverse complement strand
TCGGCCAGCAGCCCCTGCTTGTCGGGGATGTAGTTGTAAAGCGCACCGACCTGCACCCCTACCTCGGCCGCGATCTGGCGCATCGTGACCGAGGCATAGCCGTGGCGCGCGAACAGCCGCTGCGCAGCCTCGCGCAGTCGCGGGCCGGTGATCTGGGAATGGGAGCCGGAGGTGCGGGCCATGGGGGCAGTGTTATCTGAACAGCCGTTCATTTCAATCCCTGCGCGAGTGCGCGGGCGGCGCGGCTTGCCGCGGGGCGGAATGCGGGGATATGGTCGGCCCGCAGCGAGGGGGCGACATGATGACGGGACGCATCGCGGGAACAATGGCGGGGGCGGCGCTGGTCGCGGCGCTGGCGGGCTGTGCGCCACCGCCCGGCCCCGAACCTGAGACCGGCGCCTATCCAAGGCTCGCGCCGGTCGAGCCGATCCTCGCCCGCGCCACCACCCAGCCCGGCGCCACCGGACAGGATACCGAGGCGCTCGAGGCGCGCGCCGCCGCCCTGCGCGCCAGGGCCGCCGCCCTGCGCGCCCGCGACCTCTGAGCCCCGGGCCGCGTTGCAAGACCCGCGCCTTCGCGCTAACACCCCCGCGAACCCTCGGCACCAGCCCAACCGGGAGCACGCCCCATGACCACCCCCTTGCGCCTTGGCATCGCCGGGCTCGGCACCGTCGGCGCCGGTGTCGTCAAGATCGTCCAGACCCGCGCGAACCTGATCGCCCAGCGCGTCGGTCGGCCGGTCACGGTCTCGGCGGTCTCGGCCCGCACCCGCGACCGCGACCGGGGCGTGGACCTGTCCGCCTTCGCCTGGGAGGATGACCCCGTCCTGCTGGCCCGGCGCGAGGATGTAGACATCTTCGTGGAACTGATGGGCGGCTCGAACGGCCCCGCCAAGGCCGCGACCGAGGCGGCGATCGCCGCGGGCAAGGACGTGGTGACCGCCAACAAGGCGATGCTGGCCGTCCATGGACAGGCGCTGGCCGAGGCCGCCGAGGAAGCGGGCCGGGTGATCCGCTTCGAGGCGGCGGTCGCGGGCGGCATCCCCGTGGTCAAGGCCCTGACCGAGGGGCTGGCAGGCAACCGGATCACCCGCGTCATGGGCGTGATGAACGGCACCTGCAACTACATCCTGACCCGGATGGAAGCCGAAGGCCTGTCCTATGAAACCGTCTTCGATGAGGCCCGCGCGCTGGGCTATCTCGAGGCCGATCCGACGCTGGATGTGGGCGGGATCGACGCCGGTCACAAGCTCTCGCTTCTGGCCGCCATCGCCTTCGGTACAAAGGTCGATTTCCCCGCGATGGAGCTGGAGGGGATCGAGCGGATCTCGATCGACGATATCCGCCATGCCGCTGATATGGGCTTCCGGATCAAGCTGCTGGGCGTGGCCCAGATCACCGGCCGCGGGCTGGAACAGCGGATGTCGCCCTGCCTGGTGCCCGCAAACTCGCCGCTGGGCCAGCTTGAGGGGGCGACCAACATGGTCGTGCTGGAAGGCGACGCGGTGGGCCAGATCGTGCTGCGCGGCTCCGGTGCCGGTCAGGGGCCGACGGCCAGCGCGGTGATGGCCGACGTCATCGACATTGGCCGCGGCTTCCGCGTGCCGACCTTCGGCCAGCCCGCCGCGGGCCTGGAACAGGCGCGCGCGGCGCGCGCCTCGGCCGCGGCGCCCTATTACCTGCGGATGGAGCTTGAGGACAAGCCGGGGGCGCTGGCCAAGGTGGCCGCGGTGCTGGGCGAGTCGGGCATCTCGATTGATCGGATGCGCCAGTACCGCCACGCCGACGCCACCGCGCCCGTGCTGATCGTCACCCACAAGACGACGCGCGACGCGCTCGACCACGCGCGGACGGGATTTGTCGGCACCGGGGTCGTCGTGGGCGAGCCCGTGGCGATCCGCATCGAGGAAGTCTGATCCGGCGGCCCGCGCGGCGCGGCCGCGGGCGCACGTCCTCCGTCACCGCCCACATCGCCGCCATCCGCCCGGGCCGGGTTGGCCTTCACCTTTCATTAACCTTAACGCGCGATTGAATCGGGGTCTTGTTCGAGAGGCCCTTTTCATGCCGCCGGTGATTTCCCTGGCCGCGGCCCGGCAGCACCCCGCCGCGACCGCCGAGTTCGCCCCCCAGCCGCATCGCAGCGCCCTTCGCCTGGGCGAGCAATTGCTCGTCGCCGGGGCCGTCACCCCCGAGGCGCTCGAACGCGCGCTGGCCGATCACGCGCGGATGGAGGTGCAGCTGGGCGAACTTCTGATCGCCGAGGGCGACGCCACCGCCGACGCCGTGGCCGAGGCGTTGTGCCGCCAGTTCGGCACGGGTCGCGCCGATTTCGCCGCCTACCCGCCCGATCCGAGGCTGATCGACATCCTCGGCGTGCGGACCTGCCTGAAAAAGGGTCTCCTGCCCTGGCGCCGATTCGCGGGCGCCACGCTGATCGCGACCGCGCACCCCAACCGGTTCGAGCAGCTTGCCCCGACGCTCCCCGCCGATCTGACCCCCGCGATCATGGTCATCTGCCGCGAGGACGAGTTGCAGCAGGCGCTTGCCTCCTGCCGGTCCGAAGTGCTGGCCCACGCCGCCGAAACCCGCGTGCCCGAGCAGGAAAGCTGCCGGGCCTGGCTGCGCGCCGGTCCCCGCACCGCGGTTCTGATCGCCCTGGCCGCGCTTGGCCTGCTGGCGGCGCTGGCCCCGCTGACGGTGCTGGGCGTGCTCACGCTCTGGGCGCTGGGCTGGATGCTGGCTGGCAGCCTTCTCAAGGCGGCCGCGGCGCTTTCCCAGGCGCGCGCCCTGATCCGGGACCGCAGCGCACTACCCCAGGCCGCCCCGATCATCGCACGGCTGCCACGGATCTCGATTCTCGTGCCGCTGTTCCGCGAATCCGCCATCGCGCCGCGCCTGATCGCGCGTCTGTCGCGGCTCGACTATCCGCGCGCGCTTCTGGACATCTGCCTCGTAACCGAGGCGGGCGATGACGACACGCACGCGATGCTCGACGCCACGCCCCTGCCACCCTGGATGCGGCGGGTGACGGTCCCCGAGGGCGCGCTCAAGACCAAGCCGCGCGCGCTGAACTACGCGCTCGATTTCTGCCGCGGCTCGATCGTCGGCATCTATGACGCCGAGGACGCCCCTGCCCCCGACCAGTTGCGCAAGGTGGTCGCGCATTTCCACAGCTGCGGCCCAAATGTCGCGGTTGTCCAGGGGGTCCTGGACTTCTACAACCCGCGCGCCAACTGGCTGGCGCGCTGCTTTTCCATCGAATACGCCGCCTGGTTCCGGGTGGTGCTGCCGGGGCTCGCGCGACTGGGCGTGCCGGTGCCGCTGGGCGGCACGACGCTGTTCTTCCGCCGTCGCGTGCTGGAGGAACTGGGCGGCTGGGACGCGCATAACGTGACCGAGGATGCCGATCTTGGCCTGCGCCTTGCCCGGCACGGCTATCGCACCGAGTTTCTGGACAGCGTCACCGAGGAGGAAGCCAATTGCCGCGCCTGGCCCTGGGTGCGGCAACGCTCGCGCTGGCTCAAGGGCTACGCGATGACCTGGGCCACCCATATGCGCCGCCCCGACCTCTTGCTGCGCCAGTTCGGGCCGCTGGGCTTTTTCGGCATGCAGGTGCTGTTCCTGGGCACGCTGACACAGTTCGCGCTGATGCCGCTGATCTGGTCGTTCTGGCTGTTGCCGCTGGGGATCACGCACCCGCTGGCACAGGCGGTCCCGGCGGGCGGCTTCGCGGTGCTTTTCGCGCTGTTCATCGCGGCGGAGCTGGTCACGCTGGGAGTGGGGGCGATGGGGCTTTCGCGGGCGGGCAAGCGTGGGCTGATCCCCTGGCTGCCGACGCTGCACCTGTATTTCCCGCTGGCGGCCATCGCCTCCTACAAGGCGGTCTGGGAAGTGGCGGCGCGGCCCTTCTTCTGGGACAAGACGCGGCACGGGCTGGACGGAGCCCACCGCGGCCAGACCGCCTCGACCCGCGCCCATGTGCGTGCCGCGATCGCGCGGGCGGGCGCCGTCGATGTCAAGCACGGCGGCGGGCAGGCCGCCGACGCGGTTCAGCCCTGGGCCATCAGGGCCTCGGCGTCGTGGCGCAGGCGCGTCTCGAAGGCCAGCGAGATGTGAGCCTTGAGCGCCGCCGAGGCTGCCTCGCCATCGCCCGCCTCGATCGCGGACACGATGGCGTCATGCTCGGCCAGCGCGTCCGGCCCCCGCCCCTGGATCGCCAGAGAGGTCGTCGCCATCAGCGCCATGGTCCGATGCACTAGGTCAAGCTGCTGCACCAGATAGCGGTTATGCGAGGCCAGGTGGATCTGCTTGTGGAACCGCCGGTTCGCCCGGGCCATGGCCGACAGGTCGCGCATCAACCGGCGATCCTCCTCGACCATGACGCGCAGCACGCGGACCTCTTCGGCCGTGGCATGGCGCGCGGCAAGGCGCGCGGCCAGCCCCTCCAGCTCGGCCCGCACGACGTAAAGCTCGGCCATCTGGTCGTGGCTCAGCGAGGCCACGATCAGGCTGCGCCCGTCCCGGGCGAGCAGGGACTGGGTTTCCAGTCGCTGCAACGCCTCGCGGATCGGGGTGCGCGACACACCAAAGCGTTCGGCCAGTTCGCTTTCGACAAGGCGGTCACCGGGACCGTAGATGCCCACATCGATCGCCTCCAGGATCAGCTCATACGCATCCTTGTGTGCGGGGCGGACGTCCTTCATCTGCGGGGACTCCTGCATACGATGGTCCACAATAATGTATGACCGCATGAGAGTTCAAGGCTTCGTGCTTGTTCCTGTTGCCGCAGTCGGTTAGGCAGGCTCCATGGTGGCCGACGATTTCGCGCATGTCCGGGGCTGGGTCTTCGATCTGGACAACACGCTCTACCCGCCGGGGATGCGCCTGTTCGACCAGATCGAACAGCGGGTGGCCGCTTTCGTGATGGACCTGCTCGGCGTCGACCGGGCCGAGGCTGACCGTTTGCGCAAGCTCTACTGGGCGGAATACGGCACCACTCTGGCGGGGCTGATGGAACGCCACGGAATCGAGCCCGGCCCCTATCTGGTCGCCGTCCACGACATCTCGTTCGACGCGCTGACCCCGGACCCCGACCTGCGCGCCCGCATTGCCGCCCTTCCCGGCAGGCGAATCGTGCACACCAATGCCAGCGCCCCCTATGCCGAACGGGTTCTCGCGGCGCGCGGACTCACGGGCGTGTTCGATGCGGTCTTCGGGGTGGAACATGCCGGTTTCCAGCCGAAACCGCATCGTGCCGCCTTCGAGGCGATCCTGGCCCAGGGCGGCATCCTGCCGGTCGAGGCCGCGATGTTCGAGGATGACGCGCGCAACCTGGCCGAGCCCCACGCCATGGGCATGCGCACGGTCCATGTCGCCCCCATGCCGGAACCGGCCCCCCATATTCACCACCATACCGACGATCTGACGGCCTTTCTCGCCAGGCTCGATCGGGGATAGGTCGGCGTCTTCGATCCGAAGGTCTGTCTCGCCGGGGCGGCCCTTCCGCGGCAGTATCTGCATGCACTCGTATGCAATAACTTGCCTCATCCGCCGAGGCATCCTAGGCTCTGCGGCGGGAAACATTCACGGGGACGAACATGGCAGACGGTCACGAGGAAAAGACCAGCATCTGGACCGAGGCGGGGATCTGGGTCGTTGTTCTGGCGGCCATGGCGCTCTGGGCGCTCGCGATCCTGAAATGGGGGGTTCTGGGGCTTTACATGCCTGCCGTGATCTCGGTGCCGATCATCCTGCTGATCCTTGTCTGGATCAGCCGCGGCTGACCCCGGATCGCCCCTTGGACCGAACGGCCCGGCGGGCTATGTCCGGGGCAGGAGGCATCCCATGACGCGCATTTCCACCGATATTCTCGTGTCCGGCGGCGGGGTCGCCGGGCTTGCTGCCGCGGCGCTGTTCGGCTCGTCCGGGTTCCGGGTGATCTGCGTCGATCCCGCGCTGCCCGTCACCGACGAGGCCGCCGACGGCGCCGACCTGCGCACCACCGCCTTCCTGCAGCCCTCGCTGAAGGTGCTGCGCGAGGCCGGGCTGTGGGATCGCCTTGCCCCGCATGCGACCGAGCTTCAGGTGATGCGCATCGTCGATGCGGGCGGCAAGACCCCCGCCCCCCGCATCACCCGCGATTTCAACGCCACCGATGTCTCGGACCTTCCCTTCGGCTGGAACCTGCCCAACTGGCTCCTGCGCCGCGAGATGGTGACGCGCGTCGCCGAACTGCCGAATGTCACGTTCCGCCCCGGTATCGGCACGAAATCGGTGCTGACCCGCGACACCGAGGCGCTGGTCACCCTGAGCGACGGCACCCGCGTCTCGGCCCGTCTGCTGGTAGCCGCGGACGGGCGCCATTCCCCCGTGCGCGAGGCGGTGGGGATCGGCGCGCGCACCATTCGCTATGGCCAGAAGGCGCTGGCCTTCGCCGTCACCCACCCCCAGCCGCATGGCAATGTCTCGACCGAGATCCACCGCTCGGGCGGACCGTTCACGCTGGTCCCGCTGCCCGACCGTGACGGGCGGCCCTGCTCGGCCATCGTCTGGATGGAGCGCGGCCCCGAGGCGCTACGCCTTTTCGCGATGCAAGAGGTCGAGTTCAACGCCGAGATGACCGCGCGCTCCGGCGCGATCTACGGCCCGCTGATGCTGATCACCCGCCGCACGCTCTGGCCGATCATCAGCCAGATCGCGCATCGCTTTTCCGCCCAACGCACCGCTCTGGTGGCCGAGGCCGCGCATGTCGTCCCGCCCATCGGTGCGCAGGGCCTGAACATGAGCCTTGCCGATCTGCGCGTGCTGCTGGAACTGTGCCGCGGCGCCCCGGCCCATATCGGCGAAGCAGCCATGCTGGAGATGTATCACCGCCGCCGCTATCCCGAGGTCGCCGCTCGCGTCACCGGCATCGACATGCTCAACCGCATCTCGATGCAGGGCGCGCCCGCCATCCGCGACCTGCGCGGTGCGGGGATCGCCGCGCTTTACGGCCTGCCGCCGGTGCGCAAGACCCTGATGCGCGCGGGGCTGGGCGTGCGGTTGGGCTGAGGCTCCCGAACTGCTTGGCGTTGCAACTCGCGCAGATTCCGGTATTCAGCCCGGGATCATTCCGGCGCGCGCCGCGCCGCTCACCGCTGCAACGAGGGACATCCATGCGCGTCTTTTACGACCGTGACTGCGACATCAACCTGATCAAGGACAAGAAGGTGGCGATCCTGGGCTATGGCAGCCAGGGCCATGCCCACGCGCTGAACCTGCGCGACTCGGGTGCGAAGAACGTCGCCGTCGCGCTGCGCGAAGGCTCGCCCTCGGCGAAAAAGGCCGAGGCCGAAGGGCTTCAGGTGATGGGCATTGCCGAGGCCGCCGCCTGGTGCGACCTGATCATGTTCACCATGCCCGACGAGCTTCAGGCCGAGACCTACCGCAAATATGTCCATGACAACCTGAGCGAAGGCGCGGCCATTGCCTTCGCCCACGGCCTGAACGTGCATTTCGGCCTGATCGAGCCGAAACCCGGCGTCGACGTCATCATGATGGCCCCCAAGGGCCCCGGCCACACCGTCCGCGGCGAATATGTCAAGGGCGGCGGCGTGCCCTGCCTCGTCGCGGTGCACAATGACGCCACCGGCCGCGCATTGGAGATCGGCCTGTCCTATTGCTCGGCCATCGGCGGCGGGCGTTCGGGCATCATCGAGACCAGTTTCCGCCAGGAATGCGAAACCGACCTGTTCGGCGAACAGGCGGTGCTGTGCGGCGGTCTGGTCGAACTGATCCGCATGGGCTTCGAAACGCTGGTCGAGGCCGGCTACGAGCCCGAGATGGCCTATTTCGAGTGCCTGCACGAGGTGAAGCTGATCGTGGACCTGATCTACGAAGGCGGCATCGCCAACATGAACTACTCGATCTCGAACACTGCCGAATACGGCGAATATGTCTCGGGCCCGCGCATCCTGCCCTACGAGGAAACCAAGGCGCGTATGAAGGCCGTGCTGACCGACATCCAGACCGGCAAGTTCGTGCGCGACTTCATGCAGGAAAACGCCGTCGGCCAGCCCTTCTTCAAGGCCACCCGCCGCATCAATGACGAGCACCAGATCGAACAGGTCGGCGAGAAACTGCGCGCCATGATGCCCTGGATCGCTGCGGGCAAGATGGTCGACAAGGCCAAGAACTGAGCCGGTCCCTCCGGCACGCGAAAGGGCGCTCCGCGGGGCGCCCTTTTCAGTTCAGGATTTTCGGATCGGCAATCCACCCCTCCAGCGGATCGCAACCCGGCGGCCCGCTGTCCTGGAACCCCTGCTGGAACGCCCAGGCGGCCTGCACCGCACAAAGCGCCGCGTCCAGCATGTCGCCGGCGGGATCATCCGCAAGCCAATCGGGGGCTTCAACGGCAAGGCCGTAGGACTGCGCCCCGATATCCCCCCGAACCGCGTCGAGGATCGCCTTGCGCGCGGCGGCCTGCCCGGTCGTCTGGCGAGTGCGGTTGTCGTTCTTGTAGGAAAGTCGGCCGATCAGGTGGCGGGCGATCACGCCGGGATAGGCTTCGACGCATATGCGACTCCGGTCCCCCTCTGCCAGCCCGGGAACATGCACCCCGGCACGCAAGAGCGCAGGCGCGGCCCTGAAGAACATGCGTCCGACCGGCGTGAAATGCAGCGTCTGAGGGCTTGCCCCACCACAAAGGCGGTCGACCTGACGGAAATGCTGCCTGTCCCCATTCGGTCGCTCGGCCTTGTAGGCTTCCAGTTCCGCAACGAACCCCCGCATGTCCATGCGGGCGACATGCGCGACATAGCCCTTCCAGTCCCCTGGCCAGCCGATTGTCTCGATGAAACGCCTTGCCTGACCGAAGGGGAAATCCAGACCGGCGATCCACGAACCCGGGCGGGAAAGGAACTCATCGAAGGTCGCAAGGGTGGTCAGGGCCTCGAACGCCTCGAACCGAAGGCTGACCCCGTCCAGCCGGAACGCCGCCACCGTGATCGGTTTGCGGCGCCCCGGCGCCGAGGTCATGTCGACGCCGAAGACCCGCATCACCCCGCCGCGCGGCTGACGGCCTCCGCCACGCCGCCTACCACCTCGGCCAGCAGCGCCTCGTCCTCGCATTCGGCCATGACGCGGATCAATGGCTCGGTGCCGGACTTGCGGATCAGAAGCCGCCCGCTCCCGCTCAGCCGGTCCTCGGCCGCGGCGATGGCGGCCTTGACGGGCGCGGCCCCCATCGGGTCGGCCCCCGCGGCATAGCGCACGTTCTGCAACATCTGCGGCACCCGCTCGAACCGCTGCGCCAGCGTGGATGCCCTCTGGCCCGTCTCGACCATCGCCGCCAGGAACTGCAAGCCCGCCAGCAGCCCGTCGCCGGTGGTGCAGTAGTCCGTCATCACGATATGGCCCGACTGCTCTCCGCCCAGGTTCCAGCCGCCGCGGCGCATCGCCTCGACCACATAGCGGTCGCCCACCGCGGTCCGTTCCAGCCGCAGCCCGCGCGCGCCCAGGTGCCGTTCCAGCCCGAGATTCGACATCACCGTGGCGACCAGCGTGCCGTCCCTCAGCCGCCCCTCCTCGGCCCAGCGTTCGGCGAACAGCGCCATGATCTGGTCGCCGTCAGCCACGCGGCCGGTCTCGTCCAGGATCATCACCCGGTCGGCATCGCCATCGAGGCAGATCCCCAGATCCGCGCCATGCGCCACCACCGCCGCCGCCGCCGCGTCAGTATGGGTCGAACCGCATTTGTCATTGATGTTCAGGCCGTTCGGCGACACGCCCAGCGGAATCACCTCGGCCCCCAGTTCCCACAGAACCTCGGGGGCCACCCGGTAGGCCGCGCCATTCGCGCAATCGACCACCACCTTCAGCCCGTCCAGCCGCCGCCCGGCGGGGAAAGTCGTCTTGGCGTATTCCGCATAGCGCCACAGCCCGTCGTCGATCCGCTTGGCCCGGCCGATATTCTCGGGCTGGGACAGTTCGATCACACCGCCCAGGATCGCCTCGATCTCGGCCTCGGCCTCGTCGGACAGCTTGAAGCCTTCGGGGCCGAAGAACTTGATGCCGTTATCCTCGTGCGGGTTGTGGCTGGCCGAGATCATGATGCCCAGATCGGCCCGCATCGACCGCGTCAGGAACCCCACCGCGGGCGTCGGCACCGGCCCCAGCAGCAGCACGTTCATCCCGGTCGAGGTCAGCCCCGCGGTCAGCGCATTTTCCAGCATGTAGCCCGACCGGCGCGTGTCCTTGCCGATCACGACGCGATTCTTGCCGGACCGGTCCTTGCGGAAATACCGCCCCGCCGCCGCGCCCAGACGCAGCGCCATCTCGGCGGTCATGGGATAGCTGTTGGCACGCCCGCGCACGCCGTCGGTGCCGAAAATCGTTCTGGTCATATGCCTTCTTCATATCCCTTCAATGCCCCGTCCAGCAGCAGCGCCTGCCGCGTCTCGGCGACGTCATGGACGCGCACAATCTGCACCCCCTGCGCGATCCCGGCCAGCGCCACGGCCAGCGAGCCCGGCCCGCGCTCATCGGCCCGTTCCGCCCCGCCCAGCGCGCCGATGAACCGCTTGCGCGAGGCCCCCAGCAGGATCGGGCAGCCCAGCCCGTGGAACAGGCCGATGCCGCGGATCAGCGCCAGATTATGCGCCACCGTCTTGCCGAAGCCGATGCCGGGATCGACCATGATCCGCGCGCGGGGAATGCCCGCCGCCTCGGCCGCGGCGATGCGGGCGGCAAGGAAATCGTAGACATCCAGCAACACGTCATCATAGCGCGGATCGTCCTGCATGGTGGCGGGGTCGCCCTGCGCATGCATCAGGCAGACCGGCACCCCGGCCCCGGCCACAACGCCCGCAAGCGCGGGATCAAACCCCAGCGCGGCCACGTCATTCACCATGTCGGCGCCTGCGGCCAGCGCCGCCCGGGCCACCGCGGCCTTGCGCGTGTCGATGGAGACGGGCGTTGCCACCCCCGCCGCGCGCAGCGCCGCGATCACCGGGGCGATGCGCGCGATCTCGTCGGCCTCGGGCACCGCGGCCGATCCGGGCCGGGTCGACTCGCCGCCAATGTCCAGAATGTCGGCCCCGCCCGCCAGCGCCCGCCCCTGCGCCAGCGCGGCCTGCGGGTCGGCAAAGCGGCCGCCATCGGAAAAGCTGTCGGGCGTGACGTTCAGGATGCCCATGATCCGCGGCCGATCAAGGCTCAGCCCGGCCAGCGCGGGGCGCGGGGCGGTCAGCGCGGCGCGTACCTCCTCGGGCAGGTCGGCGGCGGGCAGCAGCCTCGGCGGGGCGTCGCGGCGCAGTTCCTCGGCCAGTGCGAACCATGCCCAGCCGCCCGCCAGCGGCAAGGCGTCGTCCGGCCGCGCGGCATCGGTCTGCACGAGGGGGCGGTAATAACGCATGGCAGTTAAATGCGTGACGCGCCCCGTTTTGGCAAGCCCTCAAAGCGCGCCCAACAGCGCGCCGGGCGCAACCGCCGTGACATCCAGCGACCCGGTCGGCGCGACCTCGCCCATGCCCACCACCAGAACCCGCGCCGCTTCCAGCAGATGGGCCAGCCACAGCGCCAGCCCGACCGCGTCGCGTGGGCTGACCGAGGGATGCTCGACCGCATCCAGCACGATCTTGGACGGCGCCCAGACACTGAATTGCCGGTGCTTCATCGCCCAGTCGATCTCGGTCCGGCTGCCGCGCACCACGCAGCGCGGATCGCGGCCCGCCAGCACCCAGGCATTCTGTTCAATGGCCAGCAGGTCGATCCGCCGCTGGGCGGGCGCAATGGCCGAGCGCGGCGCGGGCGTGTCGGCCGCGCCGACGCACAGCACCACCGGATGCGCCCCCGCCCCCATCCGGTCCAGCCATTGCGGCAGCGCCGGATCGGCGATGGCCGCGTTCGACAGGAAGACCACCAGCGGATGATGCAGTGCCTCCTGTTCGGGATCAGCCGGCTGCACCAGCCGCGGCGCATCGGGGCGGCGGTCGCGCACGATCTCGACGCCCAGCGCACCGGGCCCGCGATCCAGCTTTTCCACCCGCACGAAGGCGCGCATCGCCTGCGGTTCGGCCAGGATGCGCTCCGCGATGCGTTCGGCCAGCGTTTCCAGCAGGTTCAGCCGTTCGCAGGACAATTCGGCGGCAATCGCCTCGGCGATGGTGTCATAGGACAGCACCCGGTCGACATCATCCTCCAGCGGCCCGGGATGGGGACACACCTCGACCACCACGTTGAACCGCACGCGCTGGGTGGTGCCGCGCTCGGGCTGGAAGGCACCGATCTCGACCTCGACCACATGATCGCGCAGCGAGATGCGGTCGCGCATCGGCCGCGCGGGATCCAGCGCCGCCGCCCGTTCGGACGGGTGGGTAAAGGCAAGGCGGATATCGTCGCTCATGGGGCCTCCGGGCAGATCCTTTGGCCCCTGATACGCCGGATCGGCCGCCGGGGACAGCCCCGGCGCGGCAGGGCAGGACCCGCAAGCGACCATGCAGGGCCGGCGTGGCGTGTCAGTTCTGCGCCACCTGTGCCCCGGGCTGGCGATAGAAATGATGCACCCCGATGGTGGCGGTGCGCGGGAAGGCGCTGGCCCAGCGCGGCTGGACGGCCTTGGTATGGTAATGCGTCGCCCCGCCGGTCAGCGGGCGGGGCGCGCCATCCAGCATGACCCGGGCGATCTTGCCCATCCGCTGGTAGGCGGCGGACTCGCGGATCACCTCGGCGCGCCCGTCGCAAGTATAGCTGAACTGGCACTGGTAGCGCTTGCCCGTGCCCTGCCGGATCACGCCGCAGACCGAGTCCGGATAGGCGGGCGAGGCGACACGGTTCAGGATCACCTCGGCCACCGCGAACTGGCCCTCGACGCTTTCGCCGCGCGCCTCGAAATACAGCGCCTCGGTCAGGCATTGCCATTCATCGCCGCCACGGGCCGAAGGCTGGGCCGCCAGCCAGGCCGTATCGTAACGGGGCACGACCCCGCCCCGGCGATCGGCCTTGCGCGCGGCCAGCCGCTTGATCCGGCGGTCGTCCACCGCCTTCAGCGCGCGCCGCTCGACGCCCAGCAGACGGGCCATGTTCTCGCCCATCACCGCCGTCGGATCGTTCGATTGCGACGCGGTCACCTCGGCCTCGGCGCCCCCGGCAGAAAACACAAGTGCGGCCGCAAGACCTGCGGCCCGGACAGTTACGTTACTCATTCTTCCCCCAACCCTGGCGTGGCCCCTCGGGGCAACGGGGCAATTCGTTAACGCGAGAGTGCAGCGAAGTCCACCCCTGTTGCCGGGAAGCAACAGAATGCCGCACAAGGTATATCAGCATGTTAGACGAGACGGCATGTGCACAGCTCAGGAGCGTAGCCCAAGGGGCTGATCGTCCGCACCCCCTCGATCGGCATGAACCTGCTCACCAAGCGCCAGTTGCGCCGCCGCAAGCCGGGCCACGGGCACCCGGAACGGCGAACAGGAAACGTAATCGAACCCCGCCGCACGGCAGAAGGCGATGGATTCGGCATTGCCGCCATGCTCGCCACAGATCGACAGCGTGACCCCGGGCCGGGCCTCCCGGCCGCGCTCGGCCCCAATCCGCAACAGCTCGCCCACCCCCTCGGCATCGAGGATATGGAACGGGTCCTCGGCAAACACGCCCTGCTTGACATAGGACCCCATGAACCGGCCCGCATCGTCGCGCGACAGGCCATAGGTCATCTGCGTCAGGTCGTTCGTCCCGAAGCTGAGAAAGGCCGCATGCTGCACGATATCACCCGCGCACAGCGCCGCGCGCGGCGTCTCGACCATGACACCCAGCCGATAGTCGAAATCCACCCCACGCTCGGTGCGCACGGCGGCGGCCAGCGAATCGATCCGGGTCTTGACCAGTTCGACCTCGCGCATCGCCGAGACCAGCGGGATCATGATCTCGGGCACCACCGGATCGCCCTGGCGGCTGGCCTCGATCGTGGCCTCGAAGATCGCGCGCGCCTGCATGTCGTAGATCTCGGGAATGGTGATCCCCAGCCGAACCCCGCGCATGCCCAGCATCGGGTTGAACTCGCTCAGCGCCTGAACCCGGCGCTGCACGTCCGAAACCGGCATCCCCAGCGCCTCGGCCAGATCCCGCACGCCCTCGCGCGATTGCGGCAGGAACTCGTGCAGCGGCGGGTCGAACAGCCGGATGCAGACCGGCAGCCCTTGCATGATCTCGAACAGCCGCTTGAAGTCGGCCCGCTGCATCGGCAACAGCCGCGCCAGCACCGAGGCGCGGTCCTGCGCCCGGTCGGCAAAGATCATCTCGTGCATCACCGTCAGCCGGTCGGCCTCGAAGAACATGTGCTCGGTCCGGCACAGCCCGATCCCGTCCGCGCCGAAGCGGCGCGCCATCTGGGCATCGGCGGGTGTGTCGGCATTGGCACGCACGCCGATGTCGCAGGCTTCCTCGGCCCAGCCCATCAGCGCCTGGAACGCGTCGTCCAGTGCCGGTTCCAGCATCGTGACCGGCCCCAGCAGCACCTGCCCGCTGGTGCCGTCCAGCGTGACGATGTCGCCCTCGTGCAGCTTGTGGCCGCCCGCGGTGATCAGCACCCCGTCGCGCCGGTTCAGCCGCATGTCCGAGATGCCCACCACGCAGGGCACGCCCAACCCCCGCGCGATCACCGCCGCATGGCTGGTCATGCCGCCCCGTTCGGTCATCACGCCGGCGGCGGCGTGCATGCCGCGGATGTCCTCGGGCGTGGTCTCGCGGCGCACCAGGATGCAGGGCTCGCCGCGCGCCGCGCCGGCCTGCGCCGCGGCCGAGCCGAACACCAGCCGCCCCGTCGCCGCGCCCGGGCTGGCCGCGATGCCATGCGCGATCACATGGCGCGGCCCGGCCGGATCGACCTGGCTGTGCAGCAATTCGCTGACCGCGCGCGGCTCGATCCGGCACAGCGCCTCTTCGCGCGGGATGATCCCCTCATCGGCCAGCATCACCGCCATGCGCACCGCCCCGCGCGCACTGCGCGGCACCCGCAGCGCGTCCAGCACCCACAGCCGACCGGCCTCGATGGTGAAGTCGATCCGCATTTCCTCGCGCAGGTTCAGCCGGCAGGTGTCGCCATAGCGGCGCAGCCGGGCGACGAGGTCGGGGCAGCGGTCCTCCAGCGCCGCGCCGCGCGGATCGCGGGTCAGGAACAACGCCCCCTCGCGGGCCGAGATCGCATCCCGCCCCTGGCTCTGGGGCAGGTAGCGGCCCACGATCCGGTGCTGGCCCGTCACGCTGTCGACGAACTGGATCACGCCCGAGCCGCTTTCGCCCGGCCCCACGCCCAGCACCATCGCCTGCACAAGCATGCCCAGCCCGGCCTCGGCCGGCGCCCCCTTGGCCTGGCGCAACAGCCGCGCGGTCGTGCCCTCCCAGGCCCGCGCCATCGAGCGCAAAACCTCCAGCAATTGCCTCCCCGGATCCTGCGGAAAGGGGTCGTCGGTCTCCTCGGCATAGGCGTCGAGTGCGGCGCGCAGCGCATCCCGCGACGGGGCCTCGGGCTCGAACATGTCGGGGTCCAGCCGCGCCACATGCACCGCATAGGCCTGGATGAAGCGCAGGTAGAGCGCGTTGGCCGCCGTCTCGCCATGGGTCGAACACAGCGCCGCATGGCGGCTGTCATTCATGCCGATGTTCAGGATCGAGGCCGGCCCGCCCCAGTCCTGGTTCTCGGAACTTGGCCGGACCGAGACCAGCGGTGCGGCGCCGAAGACCGCCAGCAGCGCCGCCACGTCGGGCAGCGCGCCCTGGGCGATCCGGCGCACCGCCTCGAAGGACAGCGCCACAGTGCGCGGCACCGGCAGGTCCATCCGCACCAGTCGCTGCAGGCACTTGGCGCGCGCACCATGGTGGTCCGCGGCGATGTCGGCCTCGGGCGTTATCTCGGTAAATTCAATGTTCTCCGCGCCTTTCTGCACCGCAGCGTCCTTTTGCTTCTCCGCAGAATACGCCCATCCCCGCGGCTGGCAAGCGAAGCTTGAGGAAACGCTACGCCCCCTCGATCCGGGTCAGGTCGGCCACCGCCAGACAGGTGGCACGGATGCGGTGCAGCAGGTTCAGCCGGTTGCGGCGCAGGATTTCGTTCTCGGCATTGATCTGCACGGCCTCGAAGAACGCGTCGATCGGCGCGCGCAGCGCGGCCAGCGCGGCCATCGCGGCGGCGAAATCCTCGCGCGCCATCGCAGGCCCGATCGCAGCCTCGGCGGCGTCAAGCGCGGCAAACAGCGCCCTCTCGGCCGGATCCTCGGCGAATTTCGGATCGGCGCCGAAAGAGTATTCCACCCCGTCCTTCGCCTCGGCCTGGGTCAGGATGTTGTTCGCCCGCCGGAACCCCTGGACAAGGTTCTCGCCATCCTCGGTCCTGAGGACGTCGTTCAACGCCTCGGCCCGGCGGACCAGAAGCGTCAGGTCGTCGGAATTCGGCATGGCGAGGCAGGCGTCGATGACGTCATGTCGGATGCCCTGCTCGCGCAGGTGGACCTTGAGGCGGTCGTGGAGGAAGGAGAGGAGGTTCGCGACCGCACCGCTGACATCAGCACCAATGGCTTCCGCCGCAAATGCAACCAAATCAACGCCCGCGTCAGAGCCGGCCTTGATTGAGCCTTCGAAGCGTTCCCGCGCCTCGTCTGCAAGGCTATCAGGGACACCAACATCCTTTAGTCCGGTGATTGCATCTGCCGTTTGAAGCTTGGATTTGTAATAAAGAGCGACGCAGTTGGCAGCAACGCCCACCGAAGCGGGGTAGAAAATCGGCAGCCGCACCCCATTCCCCAACACCAACCGAATGACCCCCAGCGCCGCCCGGCGCAGCGCAAAGGGATCCTTCGAGCCGGTGGGCTTCTCGTCGATGGCCCAGAACCCGGTCAGCGTGTCGATCTTGTCGGCCAGCGCCACGGCGACGGAAACGGGCTCGGTCGGCACGGCGTCGGACGGGCCCAGCGGCTTGTAATGCTGCTCGCAGGCCGCGGTGATCTGGGGGGGCAGGCCCGCCGCCTCGGCGTAATACCGGCCCATGATGCCCTGCAATTCGGGAAACTCGCCCACCATCGCCGATTGCAGGTCCAGCTTGGCAACCCGCGCCGCCTGTGCCGCCTGATCGGCATCCGCGCCGACCAGCGGCGCGATCTCGCGCGCCAGCGCCTCGATCCGGGCGATGCGGTCGGCCTGGCTGCCCAGCTTGCCGTGGAACGTCACCTGTTCCAGCCCCGCGCGCCAGTCCGCCATGCCCGCGCGCGCCACGGCCAGGTCATTGCCCCAGAAGAACGCCGCATCCGACAGCCGCGCGGCCAGCACCTTGCCGTTGCCCTTCAGGATGGTTTCGCCATGATCGGCCGTTTCGCGGTTCGCGACTGTCACGAAGCGCACGATCCGGCCCGATTTCGGGTCGCGCACGGAAAAGAACTTCTGGTGCTCCCTCATCGAGGTCTGCAGCACTTCGGGCGGCAGGTCGAGGAACGCGTCCCGGATCGGCCCCATCAGCACCACGGGCCATTCCACCAGCCCCACGACCTCGGCCAGCAAGCCGCGATCCTCGACCAGTTCCAGCCCCTGGGCAAAGGCCGCATTGGTGCCCGCGTGCCAGATGTGATCGGCGCGCTCGTCCTGGTCCAGCATCACGAAGGCGCGCTTCAGCTTCGCCTGATAATCCTCGACACCGCTTACCCGGAACGGCTCGGGCGCCATGAAGCGGTGGCCGCGGGTGACATCGCCCGCGCGGATGCCGTCCACCTCCAGCGGCACCACCTGCGCCCCGGCCTCGTCGGTCAGAAGACACAGGATCGACTGCAAGGGCCGCACCCAGCGCAAGTTGCCCGCCCCCCAGCGCATCGACTTTGGCCACGGGAAATTGCGGATCGTCGCCTCCAGCACCTCGGCCACGATGTCCGCGGCGGGGCGGCCGGGTTTTTCAAGGATCGCGATCCAGACCTGCCCCTTCTTGTCGTCGCGCGCCTGCAACTGATCCTTCGTCAGCCCGGTCGAGCGCAGGAACCCCTCCAGCGCCTGCTCGGGCGCATCGACCCGCGGGCCCTTGCGTTCCTCGCGCAGGTCCGGGCTGCGCCCCGTCAGCCCCTCGACGGCGAGGGTCAGGCGGCGCGGCGTCGACCAGGCGCGGGCGGCGGCATAGGTCAGCCCCGCCTCGACCAGCCCGTCGGTCACGCGCTTTTTCAGCGCCTCGCGCGCATCGGCCTGCATGCACGCGGGAATTTCCTCGGAAAACAGTTCGATCAGAAGATCGGGCATGGGCTGTCCCTATTCGGCCGCGGCCGACGCGTCGCCCGTCCAGCCGCCTGCATTGGTCTCGACAAAGGCATCGGCGCAGCGTTTCGCCAGCGCGCGCACCCGCCCGATATAGGCCTGCCGCTCGGTGACAGAGATCACCCCGCGCGCGTCCAGCAGGTTGAAGAAATGGCTTGCCTTGATGCACTGGTCATAGGCGGGGTGCACCATGATGATCCGCTTGCCGGTCCGCGGATCGGTCTGGGGATGATCGAGGATGCGGACGCATTCCGCCTCGGCCGCCTCGAAGAAGTCCAGCAGTTTCCCGGTATCGGCCACGTCGAAGTTCCAGCGCGAGTATTCCTCCTCGGTCTGGCGGAACACGTCGCCGTATTTCAACGGAATGGGCGCTTCGGGGTCGTTGAAGGGCATGTCCATCACATGGTCGATGCCCAGCACATACATCGCCAGCCGTTCCAGCCCGTAGGTCAACTCGCCCGAGACGGGGCGGCAATCATGCCCGCCGACCTGCTGGAAATAGGTGAACTGGCTGACCTCCATCCCGTCGCACCAGACCTCCCAGCCCAGCCCCCAGGCACCCAGCGTCGGGCTTTCCCAGTCGTCCTCGACAAACCGGATGTCGTGATAGTCGAAGTCGATCCCGATGGCGGCGAGCGAGCCCAGATAAAGCGCTTGCAGATCGGGGGGCGAGGGTTTGATAAGCACCTGATATTGATAGTAATGCTGCAACCGGTTCGGGTTCTCGCCATAGCGCCCGTCGGTCGGCCGGCGCGAGGGCTGGACATAGGCCGCGGCCCAGGGGCGGCTGCCCAGCGCGCGCAGCGTGGTCGCAGGATGGAAGGTGCCCGCGCCCACCTCCATGTCATAGGGTTGCAGGATGGCGCAGCCCTTCCCGGCCCAATAGGCCTGAAGCCGCAGGATGATCTCCTGGAAACTGCGCGGTTTGCCGTCGCTCATGGCGCATGGGCCCCTTTGCCGGTGAAGATGGGGCCTCAATAGGAAACAGGTGCAACAGGGTCAATCGAACCTGCGCGCCTGACAGAGGTTTGTCGTGCATCGCCCGGTCGCTTTGCTACGGTCCCACGGTGATTCGCATACGGGGGTATGGCCGTGGGACTGATGGAGTTTCCGGGACTTATGAAGAGATTTGTTGCCGTTCTGATGCTGATGATCGCCACCGCCCTGCCCGGCTGGGCGCAGGATCCTGTCTGGGTCCAGATCGAGGCCCACCCCACGCTGAACGAGGCCGAGTACCGCGCCCGGAGCTATGCCGGCAGTTTCGGAAATGTCGGCGCCTTCCGGCTGACATCGGGTTGGTACGGGATCGCGCTTGGCCCCTATGACCGGCCCGAGGCCGAGGCGGCGCTGCGCCAGTTGCGCGGCATCGGGTCGATCCCACGCGACAGCTTCGTGTCGGACGGGGGCGATTTCAGCCAGCAGGTCTGGCCCGTGGGCGCCGCCTTGCAAAGCCCGCAACCGCCCGCCGAACCCATCGCCCCCCCCGCACCGACGGACCTGCCCGACGAGACCCGGGCCGAGGCGCTGCAATCCGAACGCGCGCTCGACCGCGACGGTCGCGCGCTGATCCAGACGGCGCTGCAATGGAAGGGCCACTACAATCAGGCGATCGACGCCTCATTCGGGCCGGGCACGCGCAACGCCATGGCCGCCTGGCAGGCTGCCGAGGGGTTTGACCCCACCGGAGTCCTGACCACCCGGCAGCGCGCCACGCTGATCGCCGCCTATCAGGCCGAGATCGGCCGCCTGGGCATGGCCGCGCTCGATGAACGCGAGGCCGGCATCCGGATCGAGATGCCGCTGGGCCTGGTCGAATTCGACCGCTACGAACCGCCCTTCGTCCATTTCCGCCCGCGCGGCGACAGCGGGGTTCGGGTGCTGCTGATCAGCCAGCGCGGCGATCAGGCGACGCTGTACGGTCTTTACGACATCATGCAATCGCTGGAAATCGTGCCGCTTTCGGGCTCGCGCGACCGCGATGCCACCTCCTTCACGCTGACCGGCCGGAACGAACGCCTGCAATCCTACACCTATGCCCGGCTGATCGGCGGGGCGGTCAAGGGCTTTGCGCTGGTCTGGCCCGCGGCCGAGGATGAACGGCTGATGATGCGCGCCGCGATGACAATGCGCGAGACGCTTGAATCTGTGCCCAGTGCCGCGCTCGACCAGACCATGGGCGAGGCCAGCCCCGAACAGCGCGCCGACATGCTGGCCGGGCTGGAAATCCGCAAGCCGGACGAGACCCATACGGGCTTCTTCGTCGATGGCAAGGGCACGGTCCTGACCACCGTCAAGGGGCTTGAGTCCTGCAACCGCATCACCATCGGCCATGATGTCGAGATGCGCCTGACGGCCAGCGAGTCCGCGCTGGGACTGGCCGTGCTGAAACCCACCGTGGCGCTGGCCCCGATCGACTTTGCCAACTTCCAGGCCCGGGTGCCGCGGCTGCGCTCGGACGTGGCGGTGGCCGGCTTTTCCTATGGCGAGGTGCTGGACCTGCCGGTGCTGACCCAGGGCATGCTGGCCGATCTGCGGGGGCTGAACGGCGAGGACGGCATCGCCCGGCTGGAGATCGAGGCGCTGCCCGGCGATACCGGCGGGCCGGTCTTCGATGCCGCGGGCGCGGTTCTCGGCGTGCTGCTGCCTCCCGCCGAAGGGGCGCGGCAATTGCCCGGAAATGTGCGCTACCTGGCCGATATCGCCTCGGTCGGCGCCTTCCTGTCCGAGAACGGCATCGAGATGCGCGCCTCCGAGGCCGAGGGCGCGCTGCCGCCCGCGCTGCTCTCCCGCCGCGCGGCCGACATGACGGTGCCCGTATCGTGTTGGAACTAGGGGTTATCAGGCGCGCCAGAACTGCGTGGTCAGGATCACGAAGACCGCCAGCAGTTCCAGCCGCCCGATCAGCATAGTGACCGACAGGATCCATTTCGCCGGGTCGTTCAGCCCGGCGAAATTGCCCGTCGGCCCGATATGCTCGCCCAGCCCCGGCCCGATATTGGCCAGCGCTGTCGCAGCCCCCGACAGCGACGTGGTCGCATCCAGCCCCGTCGCACTCAGCAGCACCGCGGTCAGCCCCAGCGTGACCACGAAGAACACGAAGAACGACATCACCGAGGACAGCACGTCGTCATCCACCGGCTGCCCCTCGAATCGCGGCTGGAACAGACCGTGCGGGGCGTGGATCGCCTTGATCCGCACCCGGATCGCCGAGAACAGGATCTGGTAGCGGAACACCTTGACCGAACAGGCGGTCGAGGCCGAGCAACCGCCGATCAGCCCGATGAAGAAGAACACGATCATCGGGAACGAGCCCCAGAGCTGATAATCGGTGCTGGCATAGCCCGTGCCCGAGATGATCGAGACAACATTGAAGACGCCCTCGCGGAAGGCATGCTCGGCATGGTCCTCGTTGATCAGGACACGATAGACCGCCATCAGCAGCACGAACCCGAAGATCAGGGTCAGATAGGTCCGGATCTGGCTGTCGCGCCACAGTGGCCGCGACTCGCCCGCCATGAACTGCACATAGCGCACGAAGGGCAGGCTGGCGAGGATCATGAACACGGCCGCGACATATTCCGCCGCCCCCTGGAACGCCCCGAACGAGGCATCGCGGGTCGAGAATCCGCCGGTCGCCATCGTGGTGAGCGCATGGTTCAGCGCATCGAATGGATCCATCCCCGTCGCGCCATAGGCAAAGCCGCAGGCAATGGTCAGCGCGACATAGATCCACCAGATCTGCGAGGCGATCTGCGCCGCGCGCGGCAGCACCTTGCCCGAGGTCTCGAACGCCTCCGAGCGGAAGATCTGCATCCCCCCCACCCTGAGTTCCGGCAGGAAGGCCATCGCCACGACGATGATCCCGATGCCGCCGAACCATTGCAGCATCGAACGCCACAGAAGCGTTCCATGCGGCAACTCGTCGAGGCCGGAAAACACCGTGGACCCGGTGGTGGTCATCCCCGACATCGCCTCGAAAAAGGCATCCACCGGCCGGGCATCGGGCAGGCCCAGCACGAAGGGCAGCGCCCCGAAGACCGGCAGCACCAGCCACACCCCCGAGGTCAGCAGAAAAGTCTGTTGCAGCGTCAGCCGGTCCCCGACCCCGTTGGCGCAGGCCAGCGCGACCAGGCCGCCGGTCAGCCCGGTGACGATCGCAGCTTCCAGGAAGGCCCGCCAGTTCGGGTTCCCCGCCGCCATGTCCACAACCATCGGCAGCAGCATGGTCGCGCCCAGAACGGCGACCAGCAGGCCGATCACATATCCGACGGGACGCAGATCAAACATGACGCGCAGGCTTGGCCGGGCGAGTCATGGCTGTCAAGCGGCGCCTCAGCCGTGATGGATCAGGGTTGCGAACAGCTTGGGGTCCAGGCTTTCGGCCGCAAAGGTCGGCCCCTCTGTCAGGACGCTGACCGCGTCATGGCTGTGCAGGCTTTCCTGATGGCTGGCCACCACGCGGAAATCGCCGATCCGCGGATCGCGCTCCAGCGCCTCGCAAAACAGCCGGGCGGCATCCTCGACAAAGATGGGATGGGCCGCATTCAGTTCCGCGAATGCCTGCTCATCCTCGCGCTTGACCATGACCTGGGTCTCGGTCGGCACCGCAGAGCGGCACAGCTCGATCAGGTCCTCGAACCACAGGCAGGGCGCCGCCGCAGCCAGCACCACCGAGATCCGCGCCACCGAGCGTTGCGAATGCGGCGTCGCCAGTTGGCCCCGTTCGCGGCGCGCATGTTCGGAAAGTTCAAGCGAGCAGGGGCAGGTCGAGGAATACACATAGTCCATGTGCATGATCTTCCTGACCACACCGGCCTGTTCCACCAGTTCCAGCGCGAAGTCGTAATACTGGAATCCTTCAAGTCCCGAGCGCAGCGAGCGGACCTTCATCGGGAACGAGAACCGCATCAGGATGCGCGCGTCGAAGCTTTCGAGGTCGGCCTTGTAGCTGTCCAGCGCCGCCTCGATCACCTCGAAGCTGAAGGTCCGTTCGGCATGCGCATAAAAGCTGCGCATGATGCGGGACATGTTGATGCCCTTCTTCTCGGCCTCCAGGCTGACCGTGCCCGTGACCGAGGTTTCCAGCGTCAGATCGCCATTGTCGCGGGTTTGGAACCGGATCGGCAGGCGGAAATTCGAGATGCCGACATGCTGGATCGGCCGCTTCGCGCCGCGGATCAGGCTGGCGGGGCCGTTCTGCAAATCGGGCATGGTGGCCTTGTAGGCGTCGTCCGCCTGAAACCCATGGGGATAGGCGCGGCTGAAGGCCGGATAGCCCCCCGCCGGACGGCCCGCAACCAGCGCGGCCAGCGCGGGATCGGCCGTGGCCAGGTCCGACTCGGATGCCGCATCCGCCCAGCGGCGCAGGATCTCCAGCGCGCGTTCGGCCTCCTCGCGCCCGGGCCTTGCGTCGATCTTGCGGTTATGGACATTCATCTTCGGCCCCTCCCTTTCGCATCCATCGTATCCGACTGGGACTAAAGATGGGCGCCTGCGGCCAAATGTCCACGGCAAATGGCGGTTTTTTGCCGCGCGCCCCGATCAGACCGCATCCAGCGCGGATTTCAGGTCGGAAATCAGATCGTCCGGGTCTTCCAGCCCGACACTCAGCCGCAGCAGACCCGGCGAGATGCCCAGCGCAGCCTTGCGATCCTCGGGCAGACGCTGGTGGGTGGTGGTGGCGGGATGGGTCGCGATGCTCTTCGCGTCGCCCAGATTGTTCGAGATCCTCCAGATTTCCAGCCGGTCGAGCATGTCGAAGGCCGCCGCCTTGCCGCCCGCAAGCTCTATCGCCAGCACCGTGCCGCCCTCGGGGAACAGCGCGTGCTGCGGGTGGCTGTCGAGCCCGGGATAGATCACCCGCGACAGCCGCGCATCGCCGTCCAGCGCTTCGGCAATCGCCCGCGCGCCCGCCGCCTGCGCCCGCACCCGCAGATCCAGCGTCTCCAGCCCCTTGAGCATCACCCAGGCATTGAACGGGCTGATCGCGCCGCCGGTATGCTTCATATAGGTCTCGACCGGCCCGCGCACCATGTCGCGCGGGCCGAGGATCATGCCGCCCAGACAGCGGCCCTGCCCGTCCACATGCTTGGTGGTGGAATAGACCACCAGATCGGCGCCCTGGTCGATGGCGCGCGAAAAGACCGGCGTGGCAAATACGTTGTCCACGATCACCCGGGCCCCCGCCGCATGGGCGATCCGGGCCACGGCGGCCGTGTCGATCACCTCGAGCGTCGGGTTCGAGACCGCCTCGAAGAACACCGCGCGCGTGCGGGGCGTGACCGCCGCGCGCCACTGGTCAAGGTCGGTGCCGTCGACGAAGACCACCTCGACGCCGAAGCGGGGCAGGATCTCCTCGAGGATATAGAGGCACGAACCGAACAGCGCGCGCGCCGCCACCACCCGGTCGCCCGCCCGCAAGCTCGCCATCAGCGCGCCATTGACCGCCGCCATGCCGGACGCGGTGGCAAAGCCCGCCTCGGCCCTCTCGATCCCGGCCAGCCGGTCCTCGAACATCGCCACGGTTGGGTTGCCGTAGCGGGTATAGATGAACTCGTCCGGCCCGGCCTCGAGAAAGCGTGCCTCGGCCGCGCCCGCGCCGGGATAGTCGAAGCCCTGGGTCAGGAACAGCGCCTCGGACAACTCGCCATACTGGCTGCGCCGCGCCCCGCCATGCACGCCTTGCGTCCGCTTCGACCACTTGCCCGCCATCGCCCGCGCCCTCCGCGCGAAGAAAAACCCCACCGGCCAAGACGTCGGAGGCTGGGCCCTGACCTCTTTAGCGGCATGTTTAACGTGGCCCGCAATTCGGTGAACAAATCGCCACGGTGGCGCATCTGGTAGGCCGTCGCGCAGCATGCGTCAAGCCGGGCGGCACCCGCTCAGGCACCGTCCTTCTTCTTGCCCTCGGTCCCGTATCTCTCGAACAGCTTGCCCTGCGCCATGAAGAAGACGAAGATCGCGATGGTCAGGCCGAAGGTCTTGAAGTTGACCCACATATCGGTGGACATCGTGCGCCAGATCACCTCGTTCAGCACCGCAAGCCCGGCGAAGAACGCGGTCAGCCGCCGGGTCAGGATCACCCAGCCCGCCCGCTGCATCGGCATCACCTCCTCCATCACGAATTGCAGGTAGGACTGCCCGCGCAACAGCCCCACGCCCAGCACCCCCGCGAACAGCGCATAGATGATCGTCGGCTTCATCTTGAAGAAGCGTTCGTCGTTCAGCCAGACCGTCAGCCCGCCGAACACCACGACCAGCACCGCCGTCGCGACCTGCATCTTCGAGATATGGCCCGTCAGCCGCCACAAAAGACCCGTGGTCAAGAGGATCAGCGGGATGAACCCCGCGGTCGCCAGCACGAAACCGTCATAGTCCGTTCCCGCGATGGTAAAGACCTTCTCGCGCAGCATCAGATAGGCGACGAAGAAGGCCGCGATCGGGCCAAGCTCCAGCGCCAGTTTCAGGCCGGGATTGATCGGTTTCCTGTCATCCATCGGGCGTCAGCCTCCCATCTCGACGATCACGGCACCTGCCGCGATCAATGCCATCAGCGCCAGCCGCCGCGGCCCGACCGTCTCGCGCAGCACCAGCCAGCCGATCAGCGCCGCAAACACGGTCGAGGTCTCGCGCAGTACCGCCGCCTGCCCCACCTTGTCCAGCCGCGTCGCCAGCATGACCGCGCCAAAGCTGAAGAACGCCAGCACGCCCCCCGCCAGCCCGCGCAGCATCAAGGGCCCCAATGCAGGCCGATGCGCCATCCGTGCCCAGCGCGCGGCGGCCAACCAGGGCATCACCGTCAACCCGTCGATGAAGAAGAACCACGCCAGAAAGGTGAACGGATCCGCCGTGGCCCTTATGCCATAGGCGTCATAGGTGGTGTAAAGCGCCACGAACCCGCCGGTCAGCAGCGCCAGCATCAGAGCCGGTTTCAGCGTCTCGCGGTCCAGCTGCCAATGGATCAGGTTATAGGCCGCCAGCCCGAAGATCCCCGCCAGCAGCACCGCCACCCCCAGCCACTGGACCGGGGTAAAGACCTCGCCGAACAGCAGCCAGCCCCCGATCACCGTGAACAGCGGCCCGGTCCCGCGCACCACCGGATAGACCACCGTATAGGCGCCGCGCGAATAGGCATGGCCCTGCGCGATCTTGTAGCCCAGATGGATCACGAAGACCCAGGCAAAGATCGGCCACATATGCGGCTCGGGCCAGGGCACCACGAACAACGCCAGCGGCGCCGCAATCGCGCCATAGCAGAAATCGATCGCCCCGCGCGACAGCCAGGGATCGTGCCGCCCCTTCTGCAACGCGCCAAAGACCGCGTGCAGCACGGCCGCCAGCAGCGCCAGCAGCACCGCGACCCGGTGCCCGGTCCCGGTTCCCTCGATCGAGATCAGCCAGTCGGTCATCGCCGGCCCTGACGACCCCTAGGCATCCAGCCCCGCCAGCGCGCGCGCGAAATCCTCGGGCTCGAAGGGGGCCAGGTCGTCGATCTGCTCGCCCACCCCGATGGCATGGATCGGCAGGCCGAACTTGTCGGCCAGCGCCACCAGAACGCCGCCCTTGGCGGTGCCGTCCAGCTTGGTCATCACCAGACCCGAAACATCCGCCAGCTTGCGGAAGATCTCGACCTGGGTGACCGCGTTCTGCCCGGTGGTCGCATCCAGCACCAGCAGAGTGTTATGCGGCGCGGTCTCGTCGCGCTTGCGGATCACGCGGACGATCTTTTCCAGCTCCGCCATCAGGTCCTGCCGGTTCTGCAACCGCCCCGCCGTGTCGATCAGCAGCAGATCCGCGCCCTCCGCCTCGGCCCGCGCCATCGCGTCAAAGGCCAGCGAGGCCGGGTCCGTGCCCTGCGCCGCGGTCAACACCGGAACGCCCGCGCGCTTGCCCCAGACCTGCAACTGCTCGACCGCCGCCGCGCGGAACGTGTCGCCCGCGGCGATGATCACCGACTTTCCCGCCGCGCGGAACTGGCTCGCCAGCTTGCCGATCGTCGTGGTCTTGCCCGAGCCGTTGACGCCCACGACCAGCACCACCTGCGGTTTCTTCGGGTAAAGCGGCATCGGCCTTGCCACGGGTTGCATGATCCGGGTGATCTCGTGCGCCAGAAGCTCCTTGATCTCCTCGACCGACAGCCGCTTGCCGAACCGGCCCTCGGCCATGTTCGCCGTCACCCGCATCGCGGTATCCACCCCCAGATCAGAGGTGATCAGCAGTTCTTCCAGGCTTTCCAGCATGTCGTCGTCCAGCTCGCGCCGGATCACCGTCTTCTTGCGGATCGTGCGGCCCAGGACGCGGCCAAGGAACCCGCGGCGCGGCGCCTCCTCCTCTTCCTCGACCTCCTCGACGACCCCGCCCCGCTCCAGCGCCTCCAGCGCCGAGACGCCGCGCTCATAGGGCATCTCGACCGGGCCTTCGGGCGGCGGCACCTCCTGCGGAGTCCAATCGGGCAGTTCGACAGG
>NZ_DSDD01000009.1:0-30377 GCF_011048875.1 Rhodovulum sp. | reverse complement strand
CGCCCATGCTCCCCCCAGAACCCTTCCGGATCCTCCACCGACCGGCGATACATCTGCGCATACAACGCCCCGTCAACATGCGCAGAACGCACAAAATCAGAAGACGGAGCGTAAAGCTTGTCGAGCATCTCTGTTCCTCCCTGCGGGGCCATGCCGGACGGATGCCTTGCCCGCCCGGGGACCTCGGATTCCAAGTCAATTTTTCCCCGAGGTCAGGCCTCGGGGGCTATTCGCGCAACGGCAACCGCGCAGGACGGTGCAGACCGGTGCGGACGCCATGACGGCAATTTGCGCCTCTGACCGGCCTTGCGCAACAGCGCGATACGACCTTCGGCGCGGGTCTGCCCGGCTTGGCGGAGCGCCGCGGCCCGAGACGGCCTTCCGATTGGGCGGGTTCGCCGGGGGTGGGTCCTTTCGGAGGTCGCGCCTGCGGGGCACCGCGTTGAAAAGTCGGCGGCAAGCTCTTTTCAAGAATGAATTTTCAGGTAAATCGGGAGGGCGGCTGACCGGCAATCATGTAAAGCGTTCAGGTCGCTGGAGGGGGAGCATGCCACGCAGTGCGCTGACCGGCACACGCATTCGCGAAAGGCGCACCGTTCTGGGACTGCGCCAGGCGGATCTGGCGCGCCGGGCGGGCATTTCGCCCTCCTATCTGAACCTGATCGAACATAACCGCCGCAGAATCGGCGGTCGGCTGCTGGTCGAACTGGCCCGCCATCTGGGCGTGGAGGCGAGCGTCCTGACCGAGGGCGCGGGCGCGGCGCTGATCGAGACGCTGCGCGAGGCCGCCGCGGTGCAGGAGGGAGGCGAGGCGGAAATCGGGCGGATCGAGGAATTCGCGGGCCGCTTTCCGGGTTGGGCGGCATTGCTGGCCGCGCGGCACCGCCGGGTGCGCGAACTGGAGCGTACCGTCGAGATGCTGACCGACCGGATGACGCATGATCCATTCCTGTCGGCCTCGCTGCACGAGGTGATCTCGACGGTGACGGCGATCCGCTCGACCGCGGCGATCCTGGCCGAGACCGAGGATATCGACCCCGACTGGCAGCGCCGGTTTCATCGCAATCTTTCGGATGACAGCCGTCGCCTGGCCGAGGGTGCGCAATCGCTGGTGGCCTATCTGGACGAGGGGGCCGAGGATCCGGGCACCCAGTCCTCGCCGCAGGAGGAGGTCGAGGCGTTCCTGAAGGCGCGCGACTACCACCTGCCCGAGCTGGAGGCCGCCCTTCCGGCCGATCCGGCCGATCTGGTGGCGGCAGCAGGCGAACTGACCTCGGCGCCTGCGCGGGAACTGTTGCTGGGCTTGCTGGCCCGCTATCGACGCGATGCCGAGCGGATGCCGCTGGAGCCGTTCGCCGGGGCCGCGCGGGCCGAAGGGTTCGATCCCGGCAGGCTGGCGGCGCGCTTCGGCGTCGATCCGGCCGCGGCCTTTCGACGGCTGGCCGCCTTGCCGGGCGGGCTTGCCGGCGGGCCGGTGGGGCTGGTGATCTGCGATGGATCGGGCACGCTGACCTTTCGCAAGCCGGTCGAGGGGTTCGCGCTGCCGCGCTTCGGGGCGGCCTGCCCGCTCTGGCCGCTTTACCAGGCACTGGCGCGTCCGATGGCGCCGCTGCGCGCGGTGGTCGAGCCGGGTGGCCCGATGCGCCTTCGGTTCCTGACCTATGCGCTTTGCCAGCCCGCGCTGGCGGGCGGGTTCGATGGTCCGCTGGTGCTGGAGGCGGCGATGCTGATTCTGCCCGCCGACACGATCGCCATTCCCGAAGGACAGGCCCAGCCGATCGGCACATCCTGCCGGATCTGCCCGCGGCGGGACTGCGTCGCCCGGCGCGAGCCCTCGATCCTGGCGGACGGATTCTGACGGGTTTTGACAGCGCCGCGCTTTGCGCGGATATTCCGGGGGACAGGGCAGGCGAAAAACTGCCTGCGGGGAGGAAAGACGGACCATGGGCAAGCATGTCCTGCTCATCGAGGACGAGCCAAACATCATAGAGGCGATCCGCTTCATCCTCTCGCGCGAGGGATGGCGGGTGGACACGCATGCCGACGGGTCCACCGCCTATGACCGGGTGAGCGCGATCCGGCCGGATATCGTGATCCTGGACGTGATGCTGCCCGGCCGGTCGGGCTTTGACATCCTGCGCGACATTCGCGCCGATACCGGGCTGAACGGGCTGCCCGTGCTGATGCTGACCGCCAAGGGCCAGGTCAAGGATCGCGAGATGGCCGAGCGCATCGGCGCAAGCCGGTTCATGGCCAAGCCGTTCTCGAATACCGAGGTGCTGGCCCTGGTGCGGGAACTGACGGGGACCTGAGCCCATGAGCCGCGCGCCGCTGTTCCTTGCCCGCGCGGGCTATCGGCGGCGTCGGCTGGCGGACATGGCGCGGCTGTTGCCGCTGCTGGGGTTGGCGCTGTTCCTGGTGCCGGTCCTTGACGCCGAGGACGGTCTGTCGGCGGCGATGCTGATCTATCTGTTTTCCGCCTGGGCCGGGCTGATCGTCCTGTCGGCGGTCGTGGCGCGGTTGTTGTGCCGCTCGGGGGCGATGGACGCGGAGGCCGAGGCGCCCGAGGAGTCGCAATGATCGGCTTCGACCTTCTGGTCGCGATCTGCCTGCTTTATGTGGCGCTGCTGTTCGGCGTGGCCTTCATGGCAGATCGGCGGGCGGCGACGGGCCGGGGCGGCTGGTTGCGCTCGCCGATGATCTACACGCTGTCGCTGTCGGTCTATTGCACGTCCTGGACGTTTTACGGGGCGGTCGGCTATGCGGCGCGGTCGGGGCTGGAATTCGTCACCATCTATCTGGGGCCGACACTGATCTTCATCGGCTGGTGGTTCACGCTGCGCAAGCTGGTGCGGATCGGGCGGACCCAGCGGATCACCTCGATCGCCGATCTGATCTCGTCGCGTTATGGCAAGTCGAACGCGCTTGGGGTGATCGTCACGCTGATCGCGGTGGTGGCCGCAACGCCCTATATCGCGCTGCAACTGCAATCGGTGACGCTGTCCTTCGCTGTCTTTGCGCCCAGCGGCGCCGGGCCTTGGGCGCTGACCGACCTGAACGCGACGGCGCTGACCGTGGCGGGGGGGCTGGCGCTGTTCACCATCCTGTTCGGCACGCGCAACCTGGACGCCAACGAGCGCCATCACGGGGTGGTCATGGCCATCGCGGTCGAGGCGGTGGTCAAGCTGATCGCGCTGCTGGCTGTGGGCGTTTTCGTGGTCTGGGGCATCAGCGGCGGCGTGTCGGCGATGATCGAGCGGATCGAGACCTCGCCGCTGGCGGGGATGCAGGTCCGGCCCGGGCGCTGGATCGGCCTGACCTTTTTGGCCGCCGCGGCGATCCTGACACTGCCGCGGATGTTCCAGGTTCTTGTGGTCGAGAACGAGGACGAGCGCCATCTTGCCACTGCGTCCTGGGCCTTTCCCGCCTATCTGTGCCTGATGAGCCTGTTCGTCGTGCCCATCGCCGTCGTGGGGCTGGCCGAGATGCCCGCGGGCGCGAACCCGGATCTGTTCGTGCTGACCCTGCCGCTGGCCCAGGGTCAGGACGGCTTGGCCACGCTGGCCTTTCTGGGGGGCTTTTCCTCGGCCACCTCGATGGTGATCGTGGCCTCCATCGCGCTGTCGACGATGGTGTCGAACCATATCGTCATGCCGCTTTTCCTGAAGATGACCCGGACCGGTGCCGCCATGTCGGTGGATGTGCGGACCCTTGTGCTGCGCGCGCGGCGGGCCTCGATCGGGGGGGTGCTGCTGCTGGGTTATCTCTATTACCGGCTGTCGGGCGGGTCCGAGGCGCTGGCCGCGATCGGGCTGATCTCGTTTGCGGGAGCCGCACAGGTACTGCCCGCGCTGGTGGGCGGCATCATGTGGAGCGGCGCGACGCGGCTGGGCGCGATGGTAGGGCTGGCGCTGGGCTTCGCGGTCTGGGCCTATACGCTGTTCCTGCCCAGCTTTGGCGAGGGTGCCGTGATGGGCGCGGCGCTGCTGGCCGAGGGGCCGTGGGGCCTGTCCTGGCTGCGGCCGCAGGGTCTGTTCGGGATGGACGGGCTGGATCCGCTGGTTCATGCCATGGTGTTCTCGATGGCGGCGAACGTGCTGGGCTTCGTCCTGGTTTCGCTCATGAGCTTTCCCAATCCGATTGAGCGGGTCCAGGCGGCGCAATTCGTCAATGTCTTCGATCACTCGCCCTCCGGTCAGGGGTGGAGCCAGGGGCGTGCCGAGGCCGAGGACCTGATGCTGATGGCCCAGCGCATCATGGGGCCGGACGAGGCGCAGCTGCTGTTCCGGCGCGGCGCCGCCGAACAGGGCAAGGAGGGTTTCCTGCCCGACATCACCCCCGATTTCCTGCAACGGCTGGAACGCGCGCTCGCGGGCTCGGTGGGGGCTGCGACGGCGCATGCGATGGTCGGCCAGATCGTCGGCCGCTCGGCGGTGTCGGTCGAGGATCTGATGCGGGTGGCCGACGAGACGGCGCAGATGATGGAATATTCCAGCCAGCTCGAGGCCAAGTCCGAGGAACTGGCCCGGACCGCGCGGCAATTGCGCGAGGCCAACGAGAAGCTGACCGAACTGAGCGTGCAGAAGGATGCCTTTCTCAGCCAGATCAGTCACGAATTGCGCACGCCGATGACCTCGATCCGGGCATTTTCCGAGATCCTCATGGGTGCGGACGGCATGCAGCCCGAGGATATGTGCAACTATTCGCGGATCATCCACGAGGAGAGCCTGCGGCTGACCCGGCTGCTGGACGATCTGCTGGATCTGTCGGTTCTGGAGAACGGGCAGGTCTCGCTGAACCTGCAGGAAGTGACGCTGGCCGATCTGATCGACCGGGCGGTGGCGGCGACGGGCAGCCTTCAGGGCGGGCTGACGATCCGGCGCGATGCGGCGGCGGAGCGGGTGCGGCTGATGACCGATGGCGACCGGCTGAGCCAGGTCTTCATCAACCTGATCTCGAACGCGCATAAATATTGCGATGCCGAGATGCCCGAGCTGACGATAAGGGTGCGCGCGGCGCGTGGTACGGTGGCGGTGGATTTCGTCGATAACGGCTCGGGCATTCCCGAGCGCAGCCAGGCGATCATCTTCGAGAAATTCTCGCGCCTGACCGATCCACGACGGGCGGGCGGCGCGGGGCTGGGCCTTGCGATCTGCCGCGAGATCATGGGGCGGCTTGGCGGGTCGATCATGTATCTGCCGGGGCAGGGCGGCGCGGCGTTCCGCGTCAGCGTTCCGCGCCTGCGTGCCGAAGCTGCCTGAGGGCAGCGAAACGGTTTGTAAACCGGGATCGTGCGACATCCCTTGGAAAGTTTGACGGATGGGCGGCAGATGACGGACGACGCGCATCGCGCGATATTGCGCCAGATACTCGGCGATGCCCGGGTCGCGATGCCCTCGGGAGGGACGGCCGAAACGGGCGGCGACGGCCGTTTTGCGCTGCGCCTGGAGACCGCGCGCGCGATGCGTGACGATTTCGGCATGACCGGCGTGGTCGAGGATTGCACGGCACTGCGCCTGCGGCTGGATGATCTCGGGGAACAGGTCACGCCCGAGCGGTTGTCGGTGGTGCTGCGGGGCAGTTCCGGGCGGCTGGGGCTTGCGGTCTATTCACCCGACCTGGCGATGGCGCTGCTGGAATGGCGTCTGCTCGGGATGCTGGCATCCGAGGCACCCGAGACCCGGCGGCTGACCGCGACCGATGCCGCGATCCTGGCCGACCTGACCGACCCGTTGCTGTCCCGCTTCGGCGGGGCGATGGCGGCGTTGCCGGGCGGGGACTGGGCGGCGGGTTACGCGCAGGGCAACGTGATCGAGGATGCGCGCCATCTGCCGCTGATCCTGGCGCAGGGCGGCTATCACGGGTTCCGCCTGACGCTGCGGCTGGGCGAGGGGCTGCGCGGGGGGGAACTGTTCCTTGCCCTGCCCGAATCGCCTGCACCCGCCCCGGCCAAGACGGCCGAGGAGGACGGCACGCCCTGGCCCGACGCGTTGCGTTCGGGCGTTCTCGGGGCCGAGCTTGTGCTGAACGCGGTGCTCTGGCGGATGCGCCTGTCCGCGGCCGAGATCGCGCGGCTTCGACCCGGGGATCTGGTGCCGATCCCGGCGGCGGCGCTGACGGCTGTCCGGCTGGAAGGGCCGGGGCGGGTGGCGATCGCCGAGGGACGGTTGGGCCAGTCCAACGGCGAGCGTGCGATCAAGATCGCCGGGGCCGAGGATGAGGCCCCGGGCCTTGTCGGGCTGTCGACCATGCCGGGGCTTGCCGCGCCGCCGCCCGCCTCCGCGTCCGATGCCGCGGAGGATGCCGCCGATTTTCCGGTCGCGGCAGATTTCCCCGCGATGGCGGATCTTGCCGACGAGGCGGATCTCCCGGCCATGGGGGATTCCCCCGCCCTGGGCGAGTTCGACCCCGAGGCCGCCGATTTCGACGCAGATTTCCCGGTATCCGCGCAGAACTGACGCGCCGAGGCCCGCGTTCAGCGCGATGCGGCGAGCGCCTCGATCTGGCGTTCGAGCCCGGGCATCGCAAAGCCCGCGCGGCGCAGCGCCGCCATGATCTCGGCGGTGGGCCGGTCTCCGGCCATGGCCAGCGCCCAGACCACAGACGAACGGAACCCGGCCCGGCAATAGCCGAAATGCGGCCCCGGCAACGCGCTCAGCGCGCGGCGTTGCGCCTCGATGGTCTCGGGCGTGATCCCGTGATGGGTCACCTCGACCACCGCGAATTCCATGCCTGCGGCGCGCGCGGCCGCTTCCATCTCGGCCGCCCGTTCGCCGGGGGCGACTTCGGAATCGGGCCGGTTGCAGATCACCGTGCGGTAACCGGCCGCCGCCAGCGCCGCCAGCGTCTCGATCGGAGGATGCGGGGCGGCGGAAAACTCGTCGGTCAGGTGCACCATCGGCGGAAGCTCGCTCATGCGGCGGTCCTTTCGGGGCGTGAACGGGAAAGAACCGATGTCGGATCGGAAAAATTGCGAATTTTCAGACGTCTCCCTGGAAGCGTTCCAGAACTACCCGGCTTGTCATGCGGGAATCAATGCCCCCTGTGCAGGAACCGGGCAGGGATTTGACGTGGGTCAAAGCCGGGAGTGTCCGGGCAGTGCAAACTTGTCTCCAGAGTGGACAGGGGACATCCATGGCAACGCTTGGCGACAGAAAGCGACAGCTTTTTAACCGTTTGGCGGAGCTTGATGGTCGTCTGCACGATATCGAGGCCGAACTCGACACGCATCAGTCCAAGGATTGGGGCGAACTCGCGGTGGAGCGCGAGGAAGACGAGGTGCTGGAAGGTATGGGCAGCTCGAGTCTGGCCGAAGTGAAACAGATAAATGCAGCTCTCGCGCGAATCGAGGATGGCAGTTACGGTTATTGCGTGCGCTGTGGGGAAGAAATTTCCGAGGAACGATTGGACGTCGTGCCGGCTACGCCGTTTTGCCGCATCTGTGCCGGGTGACTGCAGGAGTAAGGGAACGACCTAAAAATGAGCAACGCGAGCCATGTCAGCCGAATGCCAGCCAGTTCCAACAGCGTGATGCACGATGAAACGCGGGCGATGATCCGCTCGAGGATCGAGTCGCTTCTCACCTCCGGCGCGGTGGCCAGTCAGGTCAGCAGCCGTCTGGGCACCAAGGGCTGCCACAGCCCCTGGGCCGAGATGCCCGGCGCGGCGAAGATGTCCGGTGACCGTCCTGCGGAACGCAAGAGCGACGGGAGGTGCGGATGGCGTTCGAACAGCTCAAGGCCGGAATCGCTCTGATCCTCGAAGAGATCGAGAAGCGACCGGACGACCGTCACATCCTGCAGGAACAGTTGCGCGAGAAGATCGCGGAGTTCCGCGCGATGGGTCTGCCCGTTCCCGAGGACATCCTGCGGCTCGAAGAACAGTTGGGCGGCGACGACGCGGACGACATCTACGACAACATGCCGGTCTGACGCCGACCACTGTCTTTCGATTGTCGCGAATCCCTTCCAGATGTTGCGTTTCCCGCGCGACTGGCCCCTAATGTTGGCGAATGGCGAAGCAGCCCTGTCAGGCACGGGTGCTTCGCCGCGCCGCCTTTCGCCTGGGGGTCGGGACAGATGAGCGATCTTGTTGCGGTCGAGGAACCCGCGCCGGGCATTCGGCGGCTCGTCTTCGGCAATGGGCCGGCGAACACGATGACGCCCGCGTTGCTGGCGGCGTTGGACACCGGGCTTGCCGGGGCGCTGGTGGCGAATGGCATCCGTGCGGTGCTGATCTCGGCACGCGGCGGCCGGGTCTTCTCGATGGGGCTGAGCCCGACGGGTGCGGGCGGCGCCGAGGATGCGGCGTTGCTGCGCGCGATCTGTGCGCGGATCGACGGGGCGCGGGTGCCCGTGGTCGCGCAGGTCGGCGGCATGGCGCTGGGAGGGGGCTGCGAGCTTGCGCTGGCCGCCCATTACCGGGTGGCGCTTTTCAACGCCGAGTTCGGCCTGCCCGACATCGCCATCGGCTTGCCGCCCGCCGCTGGGACCACCCAGCGCCTGCCGCGGCTGATCCAACCCGATGCGGCGCTGGATCTCCTTCTTTCCGGGCGGCCTGCGGGGGCGGCGTTGGCGAAACGTCTTGGCCTGGTCGATGCGGTGGTCGATGGCGATCTCGACGCCGCCGGGCTGCGCTTTGCGCTGGGCCTGATCGAGTTGCGCGCCGGGCCGCGGCCCGCGACGGCCCGTCCCCTGCCGCGGTTCGAGGGGGTGCATGCCGCGGTGGCGGCCCGGCGTGCGGCGCTGCCGACGGCGGGACCGGTCGAGGCGCCCGCGCGCGTTCTGGACTGCGTCGAGGCCGCTGCGATGCTGCCCTACGCGGCCGCGCTGGATTATGAGGCGGCCGCTTTCGAGGATTGCCGCGACAGCGCCGCGGTCCGCGCGCTGCGCCATGTCGCGCTGGGCGAGGCCGCGGCGCGGCGGCGTGCGGCGGGCTGGTCCCAGGCGGCCCGCCCGGCAGAGACCGTCGGGGTCTGGGGGTGGGGCGCGACGGCGGCGGGGCTGGCGGCAAGCTTGCTGACCGCGGGCCGGGCGGTGCGACTGGCGGCGCCGGACGAGGGCACCCTGGCCGAGGCCATGGCCCGTGTAGAGGCGATGCTGAGCACCGCCGACGCGACGGGTCGCGATGCCTGCCGGTCGCGCCTTTCGGGGTCCACAGGCACTGCGGGATTGGCGTCCTGCGGGGTTTTGATCGAGGCGGGGGCCGGTCCCTGGTCAGAGCGCGAGGCCGGGTTTGCGGCGCTTGCCGGGATTGCGGCGCCCGATGCGGTCCTCGCGGGAACCGGCGCGCTGGTCACCCCCGCCGGGCTGAGCGCGTGCGGGCACCGACCCGAAGGGACGATCTGGCTGAACCTGCCCGATCTTGTGCCAGAGGCGCGGCTTGCCGAACTGGTCTGCACGCCCCGGACATCCGAGGCCACGGTTGCGACGCTGTGCAGCCTTGTGCAGTCGATCCAGCGTATCGCTCTGGTCGCGACCGGCGAAAGCCCGATCCTGACCGTTCTGATCGGGGCGCTCGAGGCGGCGGATGCGCTGGTCGAGGAGGGCGCCTCGCCCTATGCGGTGGACCGTGTCTTGCGGGACTGGGGGCTTGGTCACGGACCCTACGAGATCGCCGACCGGCTGGGCCTTCAGACCCTTCTGGCGTTGCGCGCGGGTCTGCCCGGCGGCGCCGATCCCGAGGCGCGGCCGATCCTCGTGGCGGGGCAACTGGTCGCGGAGGGCAGGGGCGGGCAGGCGGCGGGACGTGGCTATTACGCCTATGACGCGCCGGGCGCTGGCGGCCGACCCGATCCGGCGCTCGATGCGGTGCTGGCCGAGGGGCGGTCGGTTCTGGGCCGTGTGCCGCGCGCGATCGCCGACGAGGAGATCCGCGCGCAGGTGCTGGCGGGCATGGCACAGGCCGGGGCGGGGCTGTTGCGGCGGGGCGTGGTGCGCCGGGCGGTCGAGATCGACCTGGCGCTGGTGCATGGGGCGGGGCTTGCGCGCTGGCGTGGCGGTCCGATGCGCGCGGCGGACGAACGCGGGCTGCTGTGGCTGCGGCGCACGCTGCGGACCATGGCCGACCGGCCGGGCGGCGCCGCGATCTGGACGCCCGACGCGCTGATCGGCGATCTGATCAAGACCGGCCTACAATTCTGCGATTTCGACGGCAGGATGGCGGACGCTCCGGTGGCCGTCAGCCCAAAGTGATCCCGATCACCACCATCATCAGCCCCAGCGCAGACATGCCCAGCGCCGCCATGTTCAGCGCCACGGCCTTTTGCAGGCGGCCACGCAGCTCGTCTTCGGGCAGGTTCGCGGCGCGCGCGGCCCGCACCTGCAGGATCACCCGGACGATGCCCGCAAGGCCGGCCAGCGAGATCGCCGCCCCGATCCAGATCAGTATCCCCATTACGCCCTCCGCCGTCGGTCGCCCTTGCGCCTAGTGGATGGGGCGCGGTGGTGCAAGGGGGCATGGGCTTGCGAAGGCGTGGGCGCGGCGCTAGGTCAGGCCTTTGACCCGCTTGAGAGGAGCCGCGACCGTGAACGACACGCCCCCCGATACCAGCTATCACGTCACCGCCGACGAACTGCGCCAGTTCATCGAACGCTATGAGCGGCTGGAGGCCGAGAAGAAGGACATCGCCGACCAGCAGAAGGAAGTGATGGCAGAGGCCAAGGGGCGCGGCTACGACACCAAGGTGATGCGCAAGATCGTCGCCCTGCGCAAGCGAGACCGCGACGAGATCGCCGAGGAAGAGGCCATGCTGGAACTCTACAAGCAGGCGCTGGGGATGCCGTGACGTCCCGGCCGCCGATGCCGGGGGGTGTTGGGCGTCTCAGGCGGTGACGATCTCGACGCCCTCGATGGAGCCGATCGCATGCAGGTCTTCCTCGTAGCGTTCGGTCAGATCCTGGATCAGCTCGACTGTCCAGCCCGGTGCATCGATTTCCTCGTCCAAGGCGTCGGGTAATGCGTATTTGTCGAGAAATGCCGTGACGATGCGGCGGCGCTGGGCCTCGTTGACGGGCGGGTTCTCGTCGAGATAGGCGCGCAGCCGTTGCATCCCCGCGGGCTGCATGATCGCGTGCAGCAGGTCGTCCGATCCGCGCAGCGCAGTGTCCTCGGGCAGGCCCGCAATTCGGGTCAGAAGCGCGGGCAGGATCAGCGGCGTATCCTCGTCGCACCAGACCGTCAGCCGCGCCCGCGGGACGGCGTTGCGGATCCGGCGCACCACGTCCGACCACGCCACCGCGAGCGGGTCGATCCCCGCCACGAAGGCCCGGAAATCCGCTTCGCGCGACTTCGCGAAGAGCGCGGGGATGAAGGTTGCGGGATTGCGGATGCCGAGGAAGAACGCGCAAGGCCGGTCAGGGAAAAGCTGCGAGAGCCAGTGCGCCTTTTCGCCCGCCATCGGATAGAGCATCCGTTCGCCCAGCACCTTCTGGGGCATGCACAGGAAGGACTGGTTCACGAGGACCAACCGTCTCGGTTCTTCGCCATCCGTCGCGGCCTCGAGGATCATCTGCTGCATCTCGGGCGTTGCGGGGCGTCCGCGCAGCGAGACCAGCGTCTCGCGCAGGATCGGGCGGTAGCGGCTGGGCCTCGGCACGACGATGCCCTGCGCCGAAAGGGTGCCGCGGTTCTTGAGCAGGCATTTCAGAAGCCGGTCGTCATCCGTACAATGGGCGCCGATGTGGTAGACCAGTTCCATGCTGCCTGTTCCCTGTTCTTCTTCATTCTGCTCGGCCGCGATTATACGGCGCGTTCTGGACAGGAAAACGTCTTTCCTGTAACCGCGTTCCATGGCCGAGCAAATCGCTCAAGATAACCTTTCGCTGGCTGGGCGCGGGCTGCGCGCGGTCCTGCGTCTGCAGCCTGATCCCTGGTCGGTGGGTGCCGTGCTGATCGCGGCGCTGGTGCTGATGCCGATCCTGTCGGTCATGTAGATCGCGGTGACGCCCAAGCAGAATATCTGGCCGCATCTCGTGTCGACGATATTGCCGCGATACACGTGGAATACCGGCGTTCTGATGATCGGAGTGGCGGCACTGGCTTCGGCGGTCGGGGCCGGGGCGGCCTGGTTGATTTCGGTCTATCGTTTTCCGCTATCACGCTGGCTGGAATGGCTGTTGCTGCTGCCGCTGGCGATCCCGGCCTATGTGGGCGCCTATGCGCTGGTCGATCTTCTTGAATATGCAGGCCCCGTGCAAACCGGGCTGCGCCAGCTCTTCGGCTGGCAGAGCGCACGGGACTACTGGTTCCCCGAGGTGCGCTCGCGCGAGGCGGCGGTGGTCGTGCTGGCGGCCGCGCTTTACCCTTATGTCTACCTGCTGTCCCGCGCGGCCTTTCGCGAGCAGTCGGGCGGTGCCTATGAGGTGGCCCGCGCGCTGGGGGCAGGACCCTTCACACTGTTTCGCCGGGTGGGCCTGCCGCTGGCCCGGCCCGCCATCGCGGCGGGTGCTGCCATCGTGATGATGGAGACGGTGAACGATTTCGGCACGGTCGAGTATTTCTCGGTCCAGACGCTGACCACGGGGATCTTCTCGGTCTGGTTGCAGGGCGGCAATGCGGGCGGGGCGGCGCAGATCGCGATGGTGATCCTGGTGCTGATCCTCGTGCTGGTCGCGCTGGAGAAGATCAGCCGGCGCAACCTGCGCTTTCACAACCTGGGCAGGGCGCATCGGCCGCTGGTGCCGGTCCGGCTGACTGGGCCTGCGGCCTGGGCCGCGACGCTGGCCTGCGCGCTGCCGGTGGCGGTGGGCTTCGTGTTGCCCGTTGGCGTGATGGCGTCGCACGCGCTTGCCAATACCGGGGCCTGGGTCGATCCCGGGCTGCTGCGGGCGCTGGTCAACACGTTGACCGTCGGCGGGATTGCGGCGGTGGGCACGGTCGCGGCGGGGCTGTTCCTGGTCTACGCGGTGCGTCTGACCGGGCGGACGCTGCCCAAGCTGCTGCTGCCGATCACCACGATCGGGTACGCGGCGCCCGGAGCGGTGCTGGGGGTGGGGCTTCTGATCCCGATGGCGGCGGCCGACAATGCGCTGGCCGATGCGATCGAAGGCGCTTTCGGCGTCGATATCGGCCTCGTGATGACCGGCTCGGCCTTCGCGATCATTTATGCCTATTGTGTGCGGTTCTTCGCCATCGCGCAGGGTGCGGCGGATGCGGCGATGGGGCGGATCGCGCCCAGCCTGCCGATGGCGGCCCGCTCGCTGGGCCGGTCGGCGCGCGGCACGCTGACCGCGGTTTACCTGCCGCTGATCCGCACCTCGGTCGGCACCGCGCTGCTGCTGGTTTTCGTCGATTGCGTCAAGGAACTGCCTGCGACTCTGCTGCTGCGGCCGTTCAACTACAACACGCTGGCCACACGGGTCTATGAAAAGGCCAGCCTGGAGAATCTGGGCGATGCGGCGCCCGCGGCGCTTCTGGTCAGCGCGGTGGGCCTGGTGGCGGTGGGTCTGCTGGCGCGGGCGAATCGCTAGGCGCGGCCGCTGGGCGCGATGCCGATCCTTGGCAGGCGCCTGGCATAAACCTTACGCAAACCACTTGTGGTCAGGATGGGGGCGCGGGACCGGCGGGCGTCGGCCCGGTCGCGGTCTGGTGGTATCGCCGGGCTCCGCGATGGCGCAGCAATCGGGCGAGACGGAATTTCGATGGGAGGGGGGATCGCCAGGCTCGTTCTGACCGCTTTTTCCCTGGGCGTGGGCGTCGCCCACCCGGCGACAGCCTTCGACTTCCTCGAAGACACCTTTCTCCTCGATGTGCGGGTCGGATCGAACAGATCCTCGGCGGCGCAGGGCCTTCGGAATGGTGCGTATGAACTGGCCGACGGGACGCAGGTGGCGTTCTGGGACTGGTATTCGCCCGATATTCCCGAGCTGTCGATGATCGTCCTGACGCAGGTTTCGGCGGATTTCGGGATCATCTGGGGGCTGAGCACGGGCGAGAAGGCGCCGAAATACCGGATCGATCCGGCCCTTCATATGGGCTTTGTCTACCAGACCCTCCCGTTCGATGGCGCGACCTTGTCGGTGAAGGTGACCTTTCCGGTCGGCGGTCGCCTGAGAGAGACCGCTTGTGTGGCGGATTACGGCGACATCATGGGCGTGGTTCCGGTCAATTGCAGGCTGGCGGCAGGCCTGCTGCCGCCCGAGGAGACGCTGAAACACCTGCTGCGCCTGGACGGACGGCACGATGCCCGGATCAGCGTGGATTTCGTGATCCGGTTCTGATCAGCGGATCGAAACCGGGGCGAGCGCCCGGCTGATGCTGGCCTCGCCCCGGCCGTGGAGATCCGCGGAATAGCCCCGGATCGTGTCCGTGCGCGCCGTGTTCAGGAGCTGGTTGGTGATCTGCGTCGGGTTCGCCTTGGTGAACTTGCTGCCCAGCACCGCCGCGTATCCCGAAACGATCGGCGCGGCGAAGGATGTTCCGTAAAGCCCGGTGGTGTTGCCGGTCACGCCCACGACCAGGAACTGGTTCTGCACGGTCGGATTGCTGCCCGCGGTGTTCGAATACCATGCCAGCGAGGCTGGCCGGTCCACCGAGCCATGCGCGTTCAGAGCGCCGACGAAGATCGCCGATTTCTTGCCGACCAGATCGCGGTTCAGGTAATCGACCATGCCCGAGGCGTTGGCGGCACCCACGGCGATCCCGTCATTTCCGGCGGCCTTGACGATGACGGCCTTCCCGTCCCTTGCGTATTTGATGATCGACGTCTCGCGTGCGCTCCAGTTGATTGCCGAATAGCCGTCCTTGGCGATCATGCCGTAGCTCAGATTGAGGGTATTCAGCCCCCTCCGCAACTTGACCGCCTTGGTATTCGAGAAGTCACGCGTCAGCACGGTTGCCTTCGGCGCCATCATCCCGGCCTCGAGCGCGGTCCATTCCCCATGGCGAAGCAGTTCCGTGCGGCCGCGAAGATCGCCATGGATGCCGTAATTGCTGCGGAAATCGTCGATCACGGTGATCGTGGTCTTCTGCCCCTTGTAGCCGAGGTTCCACGCCTGTCCGATGTCGGAGGGCATCCACGGACGGACTTCCTGCGCGGAGGCGACCGAGGCGGTCAGCACCAGTGCCGCGGCCTTGAACGCCAACGAAAGAGAGCGTGGAATTGTCATGTCGTTTTTCCCCGTCCTGAACACTCGACCCGTCGTGACCGGGAAGCTTGTTTTCAATGTGGCTCTGCAAGGTCGCTTTCTTGACAGCGGGCGCGCACTGCGTCGGACTGGTCCCTCCGCTTTCCACCCGTCGCGGAACGGTCCGGCGTCATGCGACGCGATCGCCGGGGGCGGGAGGGTGCCATGTGCGATTTCGGGAAATGGTCCGGCCGGGGCGGCGGGAAATGGTGCCGGTGGAGGGATTTGAACCCCCGACCTTCGCTTTACAAGAGCGCTGCACTACCACTGTGCTACACCGGCCGCCCTTGCGAATTACTCGCTCGGCCCCGCTGCGGCAAGTCCGTTCTCTGCCGCGGGCGGGTGCTGGGGTGCATGGCGGCGAGGCCGACCGCTGGAAGCCAGGCATCGAGAGCACCGGGATGAACCGGGAACCGGGATGGCGGGGACCGGGTCGGCCGGGATGTCATCCCTGGACGAGGCACGCTCTGGGTTACGGGCGTGAAAGGGGCATCCGAAGGCGCCCCCGGCTTTCTGCAGCGCCGTCGCGCGCAGGTCAGCAGCTGAAATACATCTTGAATTCGACCGGGTGCGGGGTGTGCTCGAAGGCGTAGACCTCTTCCCATTTGAGTTCCATGTAGCCGGCGATCTGGTCCTTGGTGAACACGTCGCCCGCAAGCAGGAAGTCGTGATCCCTGGCAAGGCTGTCCAGCGCCTCGCGCAGCGATGCGCAGACGGTGGGGATGCCTTCCAGTTCCTCGGGCGGCAGGTCGTAGAGGTTCTTGTCCATCGCCTCGCCCGGGTCGATCTTGTTCTTGATGCCGTCCAGACCGGCCATCAGGAGTGCCGAGAAACACAGATAGGGGTTGGCCGACGGGTCGGGGAAGCGGGCCTCGACGCGCTTGGCCTTGGGCGATTCCGTCCACGGGATACGGATGCAGCCCGAACGGTTGCGGGCCGAGTAGGCGCGCAGAACGGGGGCCTCGAAGCCGGGGATCAGGCGTTTGTAGGAGTTGGTGGACGGGTTGGTGAAGGCGTTCAGCGTCTTGGCATGCTTCAGCAGACCGCCGATATACCACAGCGCCTCCTGGCTGAGGTCGGCATATCTGTCGCCCGCAAACAGCGGCTTGCCATCCTTCCAGATCGACATGTTGCAGTGCATCCCCGAGCCGTTGTCGCCGGCCATGGGCTTTGGCATGAAGGTCGCGGTCTTGCCATAGGCCAGCGCCACATTGTGGATGACATACTTGTATTTCTGCAGGTTGTCGGCCTGTTTCTTGAGGCTGTCGAAGATCATGCCGAGCTCGTGCTGGCAGGTCGCCACCTCGTGGTGGTGCTTGTCGACCTTCATGCCGATCCGCTTCATCGTGGAGAGCATCTCCGAGCGGATGTCCTGTCCCTCGTCCGAGGGGTTCACCGGGAGATAGCCGCCCTTGTAGGTCGGTCGGTGGGCGAGGTTGCCGGTTTCATATTCGGTGTCGGTGTTCCAGGCCGCGTGCTCGACATCCAGCGCATAGGCCACCTTGTTGGGGCTGACCGCATAGCGCACGTCGTCGAAGATGAAGAACTCGGCTTCGGGACCGAAATAGGCGACATCGCCGATGCCGGAGGATTTCAGGTATGCCTCGGCCTTTTCGGCGGTGCCGCGGGGGTCGCGGTCATAGGGTTCGCCGGTGTCGGGCTCGACCACAGAGCAATGCACGCAAAGCGTCTTCTCGGCATAGAACGGGTCGAGATAGGCGCTTTCGGTGTCGGGCATGAGTTTCATGTCCGAGGCCTCGATCGACTTCCAGCCCGCGATCGAGGAGCCGTCGAACATCAAGCCCTCGTCGAGGAAGTCCTCATCCACCTGGTCGGCCGTGACGGTGACATGCTGAAGCTTGCCGCGCGGGTCGGTGAAGCGGATGTCGACATATTCGACATCGTCTTCCTTGATGGTCTTGAGGACCTGTTCCTTGCTCATTGGACCGTATTTCCCTTCTTGCTGGGTTGATCGTTACGCGCCGGGAAGCGACCCCGGCGGATCAGTCGGTATGCTCAGAGGGCATCCTCGCCGGTCTCGCCGGTTCGGATGCGGATCGCCTGTTCGACGGGCGAGACGAAGATCTTGCCGTCGCCGATCTTCTCGGTCTTGGCGGCGTTAACGATGGCCTCGATCGCGGCGTCCACCTGATCGTCGGGCAGCACCACCTCGATCTTCACCTTGGGCAGGAAGTCCACGACATATTCGGCGCCGCGATAAAGTTCGGTATGGCCCTTCTGGCGGCCGAACCCCTTGACCTCGATGACGCTGAGACCCTGGACGCCTGCCTCCTGCAGCGCCTCCTTGACCTCGTCGAGCTTGAAGGGCTTGATGATCGCCTCGATCTTCTTCACGGGGGGAAACTCCTTCTCGGTGACGTTCGAAGCCCGACAGATCACTTTCCCCGGTGGCACACAATTGACTGGGCTGCCCCCCCGGGAGGCGCTTTCCTGAATATTGAGGGAGTGCTTAAAAAATATGCAGAATGCCGCCTTCTGGGGCGGTTTGGGAACGGCGGTGCCGCTTTCGATGATGGAACTTCTCACATCCGCCCAAATGCGCGGCATCGAGGACAGGACGATCGCCTCCGGAATGATCGCCAGCCTGGAACTGATGGAGCGCGCCGGTCGCAGCGTGGTCGAGGCGATCTTCGAGGAATGGCCCGAATTTCGGACGGCGCCGCAGCGCGCGGTGATCCTGTGCGGGCCGGGCAACAATGGCGGCGACGGGTTCGTCGTCGCGCGGGTCCTGAAGGATTGGGGCTGGGAGGTGGAGGCGTTCCTTCTCGGCGATCCCGTGCGCTTGCCGCCCGATGCGCGCGTCAATTGCGAGCGGTGGTCCGCGATGGGGCCGGTCAGGGATTTCCTGGGGGAGAGTCCGGCCCGCCTGTTCGGCCCGGGTTCTGCCGGGGACGGGGTCGTGGTCGATGCGCTGTTCGGCACCGGCCTGCGGCGGCCGCTGGACGCGCGGGTCCGCGCCCGGCTGGCCGAGTTCCGGGAACGCCATCCGTTGTCATCGCTGCGCAGCGTTGCGGTCGACATCCCCAGCGGCATCGACAGCGACAGCGGGCGTTTTCTTGCGGACGAGGATGGGCTGTCGGCCCCGCATGTCGATCTGTGCGTGACCTTCCATCGGCCGCGTGTGGGGCATTTCGTCGGGGAGCCTGCGATCGGGCGGCTGGTCGTGAAGGACATCGGGCTCAATGCTTTTGAGGAGAGGACAAGCCGGGTCACGCCGCCTGAGACGCGCAGCGACCGGATCGGTGCCGTGGAACTCGTCTCGGGTTTTCCCGATGCATTGGGAAAGACCGCCGGCCACAAATACAGCCATGGCCATGCCCTGATCCTGTCAGGACCACCGGGCCGGGGCGGGGCGGCACGGCTGGCCGCGCGGGGTGCGCTGCGGATCGGGGCGGGGCTGGTGACGCTGGGCTGCCCGCCGGATGCCGTGCCGGAAAATGCCGGGCGGCTGGATGCGGTGATGTTGCGGCCGGTTGCGGATGGCGCGGCGCTCGCGGCGACTATGGAGGATGGCCGGATCGGCGCGGTTTGTCTGGGGCCGGGACTGGGGACGGGCGCGCGCGAGGTGGAACTGGTTGCGACGGCGCTGGGGGACGCGCAGCGGCGGGCGGTTGTTCTGGATGCCGACGCACTTACGCTGTTGGCGCGGCAGCCCGAGCTTTTCGCCTTGCTGCATGCAGGGTGTGTTCTGACCCCGCATGCGGGCGAGTTCGCGCGGCTTTTTCCGGATGTCGCCGAGATGTTGGCGGCGCCCGCCCTCCGGGGCCCGGCCTTCTCGAAGGTGAACGCGGCCCGCGAGGCGGCGCTGCGGGCGGGCTGCGTGGTGCTTTTCAAGGGGCCCGACACGGTGATCGCCGAACCCGCGGGGCGTTGTGCGGTGAACGCGGCGCTGCGCGAGCGGGCAGCGCCCTGGCTGGCCACGGCGGGGTCGGGCGATGTGCTGGCGGGTTTCATCGCGGGGCTACTGGCGCGGGGCGTCGCGCCCTTCGAGGCGGCCTGCACGGGCGCCTGGCTGCATGTGGAGGCTGCGCGCCGCTTCGGGCCCGGGCTGATCGCCGAGGATCTGCCCGAGACGCTGCCGGGCGTGTTCCGTGATCTTGGCCTGTGAAGGCGCCCCGTTTCGGCGGTTTCGCCCGTTGTCGGCCGGGGATGGGTATTTGGGCCAAGAAGAAGTCGGGGGTGGGCGGGGTTTCGGCCCGCTTTTTCCGCTCGCATACCGTGCGGCGCTTTGCTAGAAGGTCGCGGATTTGAGGGGCGGTCCTTTGCGTCACGGGCTGCCCTTGCGCTTTTTGCGGGTGTGGCGGAACTGGCAGACGCACCAGATTTAGGTTCTGGCGCCGCGAGGCGTGGGGGTTCAAGTCCCTCCACCCGCACCAGGATGGGATGAAAAGGACAACGAGATGCAGGTCACCGAGACCCTGAACGACGGCCTGAAACGCGGCTACACGATCACCGTGACCGCCGCCGAGCTTGACGAGAAGGTCAACGCGAAGCTCGAGGAATTCCGGCCCCAGGTCGAGATCAAGGGCTTTCGCAAGGGCAAGGTGCCGATGCCGCTGCTGAAGAAGCAGTTCGGTCCGCGCGTCATGGGCGAGGTCATGCAGGAGACGATCGACGGCGCGATGAGCGCGCATTTCGAGCAGACCGGTGAGCGCCCGGCGCTGCAGCCCGATGTCAAGATGACCAACGAGGGCTGGAAGGAGGGCGACGATATCGTGGTCGAGATGACCTACGAGGCGCTGCCCGAGATCCCCGAGCCCGACATGAAGGCGATCAAGCTTGAAAAGCTGATGGTCAAGGCCGGCGAGGACGAGATCGGCGAGGCGCTTGGCAAGCTGGCCGAGGCCGCGCAGGTTTTCGAGGACCGGCGCAAGGGGTCCAAGGCGAAGGAGGGCGACCAGGTCGTGATCGACTTCGCCGGCAAGCTGGGCGACGAGCCGTTCGAGGGCGGCGCGGCGGAGGATTACCCGCTGGTGCTGGGTTCGCAGAGCTTCATCCCCGGTTTCGAGGATCAGCTGATCGGTGCCAAGGCGGGTGACGAGGTGACCGTCACCGTGACCTTCCCCGAGAATTACGGCCCCGAGAAGCTGAAGGGTCAGGAAGCGACCTTTGACGTCACCGTGAAGGCCGTGAAGGCCCCGAAGGCGGTCGAGATCGACGATGAACTGGCCAAGCAGTTCGGGGCCGAAAGCCTGGAGGCCCTCAAGAGCCAGGTTGCCGAGCGGCTGGAAGCGGAATTCGGCAGCGCGGCCCGTGCGGTGATGAAGCGTGCGCTGCTGGATGTGCTGGACGAGACGATCAGCTTCGACCTGCCGCCATCGCTGGTCGAGGCAGAGGCCAAGCAGATCGCGCATCAGCTCTGGCACGAGGAGCATCCCGAGGTTCAGGGCCATGACCATGCCGAGATCGTCCCGACCGACGAGCATCAGAAGCTGGCCGCGCGGCGCGTGAAGCTGGGTCTTCTGCTGGCCGAGATCGGGCGCAAGGCCGAGATCAGCGTTTCGGACAACGAGATGACGCAGGCTGTGATGGCGCAGGCGCGCCAGTTCCCGGGCCAGGAGCGGCAGTTCTTCGACTTCGTGCGCCAGAACCAGGCTCTGCAGCAGGAGATCCGCGCGCCGATCTTCGAGGACAAGGTGGTCGACTACATCTTCGAACTGGCCGATCTGGCCGAGAAGGAAGTGTCGAAGGCCGACCTCGAGAAGGCGGTCGAGAAACTCGACGAGGAATGAGCGCAATCCCGACGCGCGTAATGGAAAGGGTCGCCTGCGGGCGGCCCTTTTTCTTGCCGGGTATGGGGCAGGCCATGGGTGGGGACGAAAGGAAAAGGGCCGCACCGGTCAGGCGCGGCCCTTTTCGAAGAGCCTTGATAGGATGAAGGCGACCCTTGCCTAACGCGGCTGTTCCTCGCCCGAGCCCTGGGTCTCGGCCACATCGGCGAGGAAATCGTCCTCGGCGGCGGATCCGATGTCGTCGAAGAGTTCGGCGATCTCGAACTCGGCGGCGGCCTCTTCCTCGGCGGCAAGTTCCTGGATCGACTTGCCCGATGCCTGAAGCTCGGCCTCTTCGGCCGAACGGGCGACGTTGACCTGAACGGTCACCCCGACCTCGGGGTGCAACGTCACGGTCACGTCATGCAGGCCCAGATCCTTGATCGGGCCGGTCAGGACGACCTGCTTGCGGTCGACGCTGAAGCCATCGGCAGTGGCGGCGTCGGCCACGTCCCGGGTGGTCACCGAGCCGTAGAGCGCCCCGGATTCGGAGGCCGAACGAATCACGACGAATTGCTGGCCGTCGAGCTTGGCCGCCAGCGCCTCGGCCTCTTTCTTCGTCTCGAGGTTGCGCGCCTCGAGCTGGGCCTTTTCGGCCTCGAAGCGGGCGATATTGGCCGCGCTGGCGCGCAGCGCCTTGCCCTGGGGCAGCAGGAAGTTGCGGGCGTAGCCGTCCTTGACGTTCACGACCTCGCCCATCTGGCCGAGCTTGGCCACGCGTTCCAGAAGGATCACTTGCATGGATCTCGTTCCTTATTTCACGGCGTAGGGCAGCAAGGCGAGGAAGCGGGCGCGCTTGATCGCGCGCGACAGCTCGCGCTGCTTCTTGGCCGAGACGGCGGTGATGCGCGAGGGCACTATCTTGCCCCGCTCGGAGATGTAGCGCTGCAGCAGGCGCACGTCCTTGTAGTCAATCTTGGGCGCGTTCTCGCCCGAGAACGGACAGACCTTGCGGCGGCGGAAAAACGGTCTTGCGGCCATGGGTTAGGTTCCTCCTGGCAGGCTTTGGATCAGCGACGCTCGCGGCGGTCGCCGCGTTCACCACGCTCTTCGCGCTTCTGCATCTGCGCCGAGGGACCTTCTTCATGGGCCTCGACCTTGACGGTCAGCACGCGTATCACGTCGTCATGCAGCCGCATCAGGCGTTCCATCTCCTGGACGGCGGGCGCGGGCGCCTCGGTGCGCAGGAAGGCGTAATGCCCCTTGCGGTTCTTGTTGATCTTGAAGGCCATCGTCTTGACGCCCCAATACTCGTGCTCGACGATCTTGCCGCCGTTATCCGCGAGAATGGCACCGAAATGTTCGATAAGGCCCTCGGCCTGCGTGTTGGACAAGTCCTGACGCGCGATGAACACATGCTCGTAAAGCGGCATGCTGTCTCCAGTCCTGTTACGGGTGCGCTTCAAAGGGCGGGTCCGAAGGTCTTCCGCCTCCCGCCCACGAGAGGCCGCACCGATCACGTTCGTTGCGGAAGACCTGCGCCTTATACAGATGGAACCGCGCGATGCAAGCCCGCCGCCGCCGATCATGGGCTTGCCGCGGGACCGCCCGCAAATGTGCGCCTGTCCGGCCCATTGCTGCCGTTTTCCCGCGACAGGGTCGTGGCATCCGTTGCAAGGGAGCATGCGACCGACATGACGGCCGGCCTTGAAAACCGGGAGAAGCGCGTTTCCGCACGCGCGGAGATCGCGTTGCCGGGGGTGACCGGGACCCGGTGGGGCTATGTGGTCATCGCCGGCGGAGCAGTCTCCCGCAATGCCGGCGCGTTCGAGCGCGCTGCATGGATCGGCGGTCTGGCACTTCTGTCGGCGGTCGGCGCGCTTTGGATTGTGCTGCCCTTGCTGGGGTTTTTCGACCTCGGGGCGCTGGTGGCACCGAGCGGTGGGTTGGCAGTGGCGGGACTGGCGCTGTGCTGGCTGGCCGAGCGCGGATTTCTCGAAGAGGTGCAGGTCGACCTTGAGGAACGATCCTTGCGCTGCACCCTGAGCAATGCGCGCGGCGGGTTGCGCATCCGGCGGGAGGTGGCCTTCGACGAGGTCGGCTCGGTCTTCGTGCAGCGCGCCGAACGGCCGGGGCAGCCCTCCAAGCTGTTCGTGCGGGTGGGAACGGGTGACGACCTGATCGAGGTCGCGCGCGGGCGCGAGGCCGTTCTGACTGTTCTTCAGGCCCGAATGGCGCGCGATCTTCAGGGATCGAGCCTGCGAAAGGCGAATCCGGGACGCCGGACGCGGCGTCGCCGCGGTCTTGCCCGGCCCTTGACCCATGCGGCCTGAGCGGTCTGGTCTGTCCGCGACGAGGGAACTAGGCTTGCGGTTACCGAAAATCAGGGGCCGTGCATGCTGCGAGTGTTCTCCGGGCGTCCGATCACCAAGCTGGGCCTGACGCCGCCTGCCCCCTGCGCGGGGCGATCGGGACTTGCGCTGGTGCTGATCGTCCGGAACGAGGAGCGCCATATCGGCGAATGGGCGAGATTTCATGCAGAGGCCGGCGCGGCCCATGCCTTTGTCTATGACAACGGCTCGACCGACGCGACGATTTCGCGTCTGGCCGAGGTCCTGGGCGCGCGGCTGACGGTGATCCCCTGGGACCAGAAGCTTTGGGATGCCGGGACCGGCCGCGAGATCCACAACCAGGTTCTGGCCTATGCCCATGCGCTGCGCAATTTCGGCGGGCGGTTCCGCTGGATGGCCTGCATCGATGCCGACGAGTTCCTGGTGCCCAGATACGCGGACAGCCTGGAGGGCGCGCTGGTGCATCTGGGCGATATTCCCAGTGTGTCGCTGCCCTGGCACAATTTCGGACGGAACGGGCATGCGACGCCGCCCGAAGGTGGGGTTGTGGCGAACTACACGCGCCGCGCGGCCGATCCGATGAGCGGGGTCCGCGGGGTGACGAATTTCAAGACGATCGTGGATGCGACCCGGGTGACGGCGCTGAAGGTGCATAGCGTCGAGATCGACGGGCAGGACGTGACCTGGAACGACCGGGGCGAGCGGGCGAGCCTGAAGGGGCGTTTCGCGCGCGGCTTCTATTCGGCGGATCATCTGCAGTTGAACCACTATTACACACGCTCCGAGGCGGAGCTGGCGGCCAAGATCGCGCGGGGATCGAACCAGAGCGTGGCGGCTGCGCGCCACGCCGCGCGAGTGCGGCGCAATGTGGCCAATATCGAGGCCAGCGAGATCGAGGACCGCTGTGCCATCGACTTCCTGGACCGGCTCCGCGGCGCGAGGTCGCTTGGCTTTTCCGCCGACTTGTGAAGCCCCCGCTTAGCCGATAGACCACGCCGAAATCGGCGAGCGAGGGGACAAAACATGCGCGCATTCGTGTTTCCGGGTCAGGGAGCGCAGACCATCGGGATGGGCAGAGCGCTGGCCGATGACTATCCGCTCGCGCGCGAAGTGTTCGAGGAGGTGGACGAGGCGCTGGGCGAGAAGCTCTCGGCGCTGATCTGGGAGGGCGATCAGGACGAATTGACGCTGACCCGGAACGCGCAGCCGGCGCTTATGGCGACCTCGATGGCCACGATGGCGGCGCTGGGTGCCGAGGGCGTCACGGTCAATGCGGCGGCTTTCGTGGCGGGCCATTCGCTGGGCGAGTATTCGGCGCTGTGTGCGGCGGGCGCGGTCAGCCTGGCCGATACCGCGCGGCTGTTGCGGGCCCGGGGCGAGGCGATGCAGGCGGCCGTCGCGGTCGGCGAGGGCGCCATGGCGGCGATCCTGGGGCTTGACCTTGCAGCGGTGCAGGCGGTGGCCGCGGCCGCGGCCGAGGGCCAGGTCGTGCAGGCCGCGAATGACAACGATCCGGCGCAGGTCGTGATCTCGGGCCACAAGGCGGGCGTCGAGCGGGCGGTCGCGCTGGCGCAGGAGCGGGGTGCCAGGCGGGCGGTGATGCTGCCCGTATCCGCGCCCTTCCATTGCGCGCTGATGGAGCCTGCGGCCCGGGTCATGGCCGAGCGTCTGGCCGAGGTAACGATCGAGGAGCCGCTGGTGCCGGTCGTGGCCAATGTGCGCGCCCATGGTGTCAGCGATCCCGACGAGATCCGCGCGCTGCTGATCGAGCAGGTGACGGGCGCGGTGCGCTGGCGGGAATCGGTTGCATGGATGGCAGCGCAAGGTGTCACCGAGATCTGGGAGATCGGCGCGGGCAAGGCGCTGTCGGGCATGATCCGCCGGATCGCGCGCGACGTCGCGACGCGGCAGGTCGGACTGCCCGACGAGGTGACGGCAGCCGTGGACAGCATGAACTGAGGAGGGGGGACATGTTCGATCTGAGCGGCAAATGCGCGCTGGTGACCGGCGCGTCGGGTGGCATCGGGGCCGAGATCGCGCGGGCGCTGCATACGCGGGGCGCGGTTGTGGGCCTGTCGGGGACGCGCGAGGCGCCGCTGCGCGGGTTGGCGGCCGAACTGGGCGAGCGCGCCCATGTCCTGCCCTGCGACCTGTCTGATCCGGAGGCGGTCGAGGCGCTGCCCAAGGCGGCCATCGAGGTGATGGGGGCGCTGGACATTCTGGTGAACAATGCCGGGATCACGCGCGACACGCTGTTCATGCGGCTGAAGGACGAGGACTGGCAGGCAGTGATCGACGTGAACCTGACCGCGGCGATGCGTCTGTGCCGCGGTGCGGTCCGGGGCATGATCAAGGCGCGCTGGGGCCGGATCGTCAACATCACCTCGGTCGTGGCGACCACGGGTAACCCGGGCCAGGCGAATTACTGTGCGGCCAAGGCCGGGCTGGTGGGCCTGTCGAAATCGCTGGCCCAGGAGGTCGCGGCGCGGGGGATTACGGTGAACTGTGTCGCGCCGGGCTTCATCGCGACGGCGATGACCGACAAGCTGACCGATGAGCAGAAGGCCGGGATCCTGGGTGCGGTGCCGGTGGGCGCCATGGGCACCCCCGCCGACATCGCCGCGGCGGTGGTCTATCTGGCCAGTTCCGAGGCCGGATATGTCACGGGCGCCACGCTGCATGTCAATGGCGGGATGGCCATGGTCTGAGGGCGGTGCGCCGGTCCCGGACCCGGGTTTCGGTCTGCGACGGGAAAGCGTTTGCCAAGAACATGCGATGTGTTATAGGCGGCGCAAGTTCGTCGGGGGGCGTTCCCCGCGCTTGCGAGAGTCCTGCTTTGCGGGATCGGTGGTGGCCCCTCGTGGCCGACAGAACAAAGATGGGCAAATCGCCTGAACAAATGTGAGGAACAGACATGAGCGACATCGCGGATCGCGTTAAGAAGATTGTCGTGGAGCACCTGGGTGTCGACGAGGACAAGGTGACCGAGAACGCCTCGTTCATCGACGATCTGGGCGCGGACTCCCTGGACACGGTCGAACTGGTCATGGCCTTCGAGGAGGAGTTCGGCATCGAGATCCCGGATGACGCTGCCGAAACCATCCAGACCTTCGGCGATGCGGTGAAGTTCATCCGGGAAGCCGCCTGAGGCGTTCGAGCGAACCCGTTGCGGAGCGGCGCCCCCTGGGGCGTCGCTTTCGTTTCGGGAGGTCGGTTGCCCGTTCGGCGGCGTTGTTGCGCCCGGCTTGCCGAGCGCGGAAAAAACGCGGTATCAGAGCGCCGGACAGGCCGTGGGCGAGAGCGAGGAGAGGCGGATGCGTCGAGTGGTAGTCACGGGGCTGGGGATGGTCACGCCCCTGGCCTGCGGGGTCGAGGAAAGCTGGTTGCGGCTGATCTCCGGGCAGTCTGGCGTGAGTCCGATCACGCGGTTCGACGCGTCGCGCGTGGCGACCACCTATGCCGCCGAGATCCCGTTCGGGGACGGGACGGACGGCACGTTCAACCCCGATGACTGGATGGATCCCAAGGAGCGGCGCAAGGTCGACGATTTCATCCTGTACGGCATGGCCGCTGCCACCCAGGCGGCGAAGGATTCGGGTTGGGAGCCGAAGACCGACGAGGACCGCGAGCGCACCGGCGTGATGATCGGCTCGGGGATTGGCGGGCTGTCGGCGATTGCCGATACGGCGGTCCTGTTGCGCGAGAAGGGGCCGCGGCGGGTCTCTCCCTTCTTCATCCCGTCGGCGCTGATCAACCTGGCCTCGGGGCAGGTCGCGATCCGGTTCGGGTTCAAGGGTCCGAACCATGCGGTCGTCACGGCCTGTTCGACCGGGGCGCATGCCATCGGCGATGCAGCCCGTCTGATCCAGTGGGGCGATGCCGACGTGATGGTGGCGGGGGGCGCGGAAAGCCCGATCTCCGAGATCGGGATCGCCGGGTTCAATGCCTGCAAGGCGCTGTCCACGAAGCGCGGAAACGACCCGCAATCGGCCTCGCGGCCCTGGGATGCGGACCGGGACGGCTTCGTGATGGGTGAGGGTGCGGGGATCGTGATCCTTGAGGAATACGAGCATGCCAAGGCGCGCGGCGCGAAGATCTATGCCGAGGTGCTGGGGTATGGCATGTCGGGCGACGCCTATCACATCACCGCGCCGTCCGAGGATGGCGAGGGCGGGTATCGGTCGATGGCCGCGGCGCTGAAGCGCGCGGGTCTGTCGGCTGCGGACGTGGATTACATCAACGCGCATGGCACTTCGACCATGGCCGACACGATCGAGCTGGGCGCGGTCGAGCGTCTGCTGGGCGCTGCGGCCGCCGCCACCACCATGTCGTCCACCAAGTCCTCCATCGGGCATCTGCTGGGCGCGGCCGGCGCGGTGGAAGCGATCTTCTGCGTTCTGGCGCTGCGCGATCAGGTGGCCCCGCCCACGCTGAACCTGGACACGCCGCCCGAGGGTGTGCGCATCGACCTGGCGCCCAAGGCGGCGCGCCAGCGCGAGATTGCCGTGGCGCTGTCGAATTCCTTCGGTTTCGGCGGCACCAATGCGTCGCTGGTCATGGGGCGCGTTGATCGGTGATGTGGCGGTCGGTCGCCTCGAATGCTCTGACGCTGTTCATCGCTCTGTTTCTGTTGGCGGGCGGGCTGTTGCTTTGGGGCAAGAGGCAATACGAGGGCGCCGGGCCTCTGGCCGATGCGATCTGCCTTCGGGTCGAGTCCGGCGCGACGATGGCCGGGCTTTCGCGCCAGCTTGAGGGGCAGGGGGCGGTCTCGAATGCCGCGATCTTCCGGCTGGGGGCGAAATACACGGACAAAGCCGATCTGTTGAAGGCCGGCAGCTTTCTGATTCCGCCCGGTTCCTCGATGAAGGAAATCGTCGACATCGTAACGCGCGGCGGGCGGTCCACTTGCGGCAGCGAGTTGAATTTCAGGATCGGGGTGGTCAGCGCACAATTGCAGCTGCGCCAGGTCGATCCCGGCACGGGGCGCTATGTTGAAGTGCTTGCCTTCGATCCGGCAGCGGGCGAGATCCCCGAGGACTATGCCGAATTGCGCAATGCAACCGACCTGCGGTTCCGGGTGACGCTGGCCGAAGGGGTCACGAGCTGGCAGGCCGTCGAGGAACTGAAATTGGCGGATTTTCTAGATGGCGAGGTGGCTGACCTACCTGCCGAGGGTAGTCTGGCACCTGACAGCTATGAAGTGCAGCCGGGCATGGCGCGAAGCGATCTGATCGCCGAGATGCAGCGACGGCAGGTGGCGATTCTGGACGATCTCTGGGCGCGGCGGGCCGATGACTTGCCGATCACGACGCCGGAGGAGGCGCTGATCCTGGCCTCGATCGTCGAGAAGGAGACCGGCGTGCCGGAAGAACGCGGCCAGGTGGCCAGTGTCTTCGTGAACCGGCTGCGGCAGGGGATGCGGTTGCAGACCGATCCTACTGTGATCTACGGGGTGACACAGGGCAGGGAACCGCTGGGCCGGGGCATCCGGCAAAGCGAGTTGCGCCGCGAGACGCCCTGGAACACCTATGTCATTGACGGGTTGCCGCCGACGCCGATCGCCAATCCGGGACGGGCCTCGATCGAGGCGGCGCTGAACCCGGAAGATACGGATTTCCTGTTCTTTGTCGCCGACGGGACGGGGGGGCATGCCTTTGCCCGGACGCTGGCCGAGCATAACCAGAACGTGGCGCGCTGGCGCCAGATCGAGGCCGGGCGTCAGTAGTCTTCTGTTAATCCTTTGTTAAAGATAAACTTCTTGACTCTGCGCGCGCTCTGATCTATACCTTCAGGCAAGCTGGAAGACGTGGGTTAGCGGCCCGGGGGTACCCCCCGAGGCTGCTTTTCGTGTCTTCTCCTGCGACGGGGGGCCGGCAGGACAGGCAGGCACGGACAGCATGGGAACGATATCTGCCCCGCAAGCGGACGAAACGGCTGCCCGGGCGCTGCTTGAGGAAGCCGAAGAGCATTACAGGCGCACGATACGCGCCTTGAATGGGATCATCGAAGAAGTCGAGGCCGGCAAGACAGAGCGTGCTCGCGCGTTACGGGGCGCGTTGACCGATCTCGGCAAGGCGGTACAGACCGCTTTCGACGAAAGGTTGCGAGTTGGAAAGCTTCTCCGAGACGAAGCGGGCGGCGCCTGCGACTACGCCCTTGACCTCGATGAGGCGCGTGTTGAGGTCGGGCGCCGACTGGATCGCCTGCGCGTCACGCGACGAGCAGACGGCCTTTCTGAACAGCCTGGATGACGGCACGCTGATGGCGCTGCCGTTCCTGTTCGAGTTCTGGGCGTTGCCGCATCAATTGCCGCCCGAGGGGGACTGGCGCACCTGGGTGGTGCTGGGCGGGCGCGGCGCTGGCAAGACGCGCGCGGGCGCCGAGTGGGTCCGTGCGCAGATCGAGGGGCCACGGCCGCTGGATCCGGGCCGGTCGCGCCGGGTGGCGCTGGTGGGCGAGACGGTGGACCAGGTTCGGGAGGTGATGATTTTCGGCGACAGCGGGCTGATGGCCTGTTCGCCGCCGGACCGCCGTCCGCGCTGGGAGGCAACGCGGCGGCGGCTGGCCTGGCCCAATGGCGCCGTCGCGCAGGTCTTTTCGGCGCATGATCCCGAATCCCTGCGTGGGCCGCAATTCGATGCGGCCTGGGCGGACGAACTGGCGAAATGGAAAAAGGCCGAAGAGACCTGGGACATGCTGCAGTTCGGGTTGCGGCTGGGGATATCGCCCCGGCAGTGCATTACCACGACGCCGCGGAATGTCGGTGTCTTGCGGTCGATCCTTGCGCTACCGACGACTGTCGTCACCCACGCGCCGACCGAGGCGAACCGGGCCAATCTTGCGGCCTCGTTCCTTGAAGCGGTCCGCACGCGATATGCTGGCACGCGGCTGGAGCGGCAGGAACTGGACGGGGTGTTGCTTGAGGAGGCCGAGGGCGCGCTGTGGCCGCTGGCGGTGATCGAGGCGGCCCGGATCGACAGGGCGCCGGAACTCGACCGGGTTGTGGTCGCGGTCGATCCGCCGGTCACGGGGCATGGCGGTTCGGACGAATGCGGAATCATGGTCGTGGGGGTGCAGAGCAAGGGGCCGCCGCAGGAATGGCGCGCCGTGGTTCTGGCGGATGCCAGCCTTGCGGGTGTGGCGCCGACGGTCTGGGCGCAGGCGGCGAT
>NZ_DSDD01000011.1:0-31293 GCF_011048875.1 Rhodovulum sp. | reverse complement strand
CGGCGCCCTGGCAGCCGCGCGCCGGGCGCGCGACTGAAGCCACCGAACGGCCCGGGCCGGGGGCTGAACCCGGCCCCGTCTGCCCTTTTCCCCGATGCTGGAATTTTCCCGCGATCCGTGGTCAAATGCCGCAGGGAGAGGCCCCCGTGCCGGCGCGCCGGGGGCTGCCATCGCGGCGGCAGAGGCGGCCGCCGCCAATACCTGTCCCACGCCGATCAGCACCGCGAATGCGCAAAACCGTTGCAGCGCGGCCGGAAGCTTCTTTGCGCCGACCGCGATTCCAAACGTCCAGGTGCAGCAAAGCCAGGGGGGCACCGCCGCGGAACGCGCCGCAACCCATCTGAAACGGGTCGGCAATGGCGGCTCTGCACCCATACGCGCGTGATCGCCGAGCGTGAGCAGAGCGACCTGACCGACAGATCCTGGGGTATCTGGGCGTTCAGGTATAACCGGCGCACCGTTCTGGCCGAGGCCCGCGCCGCCTGCGGGGTGATCTGCCGCTAGGGGCGGCTGCGCCTTGCGAATCCGTCGCGTGACGCCTATGTAACAGGGTGAGAGGTTGGCGCGGGCGAGCGCCTCGCCAACCCGGTCAGGTCCGGAAGGAAGCAGCCGTAACGAGTCCCGTTCGGGTCGCTGTCCAGCCTCTCACCTCTCCCCCGATGTGCTGGACGCCGCAGCATGCAGCCCCTAGGCTGGCACGCGCCCCGAATCCACGAGGACCCATGGCCGAGACCCAAGGCACCGCCTACCAGGTGCTCGCCCGAAAGTATCGCCCCGCGACCTTTGCCGACCTGATCGGGCAGGACGCGATGGTGCGCACGCTTCGCAACGCCTTTGCCGCCGACCGGATCGCGCAGGCTTTCGTGATGACGGGCATCCGCGGCACCGGCAAGACCACGACCGCGCGGATCATCGCCAAGGGGATGAACTGCATCGGCCCGGACGGGCAGGGCGGGCCGACGACCGATCCCTGCGGGCTGTGCGAGCATTGCGTGGCGATCGCCGAGGGTCGCCATGTCGACGTTCTCGAGATGGACGCCGCCAGCCGGACCGGGGTGGGCGACATCCGCGAGATCATCGACAGCGTGGCCTATCGCGCGGCCTCCGCACGCTACAAGATCTACATCATCGACGAGGTTCACATGCTGTCCAACAACGCGTTCAACGCGTTGCTGAAGACGCTGGAGGAACCGCCCGCCCATGTGAAATTCATCTTTGCCACGACCGAGATCCGCAAGGTGCCGGTCACGGTGCTGTCGCGCTGCCAGCGCTTCGACCTGCGCCGGATCGAGCCCGAGGTGATGATCGCCCATCTGCGCCGCATCGCGGAACTGGAAGGCGCGCAGATCAGCGCCGAGGCGCTGGGCCTGATCACGCGGGCGGCCGAAGGGTCGGTGCGCGACGCGATGAGCCTTCTGGATCAGGCGATCTCGCATGGCGCGGGTGAAACGACGGCCGAGCAGGTGCGCGCCATGCTGGGGCTGGCGGATCGGGGCCGGGTGCTGGACCTGTTCGATCTGATCGTGTCGGGCGATGCGGCGGGCGCCTTGGCCGAACTGTCGGCGCAATATGCCGACGGGGCCGATCCGGTGGCGGTGCTGCGCGATCTTGCCGAAATCACGCATTGGCTGAGCGTCGTCAAGATCACTCCCGAGGGTGCCAACGATCCCGCCGTGGGTCCCGACGAGCGCGCCCGCGGCCGCACCATGGCCGAGCGGCTGTCGATGCGGGTGCTGGCGCGGATGTGGCAGATGCTGCTCAAGGCGCTCGAGGAGATCGCGCAGGCGCCCAACGCGATGATGGCGGCCGAGATGGCGGTGATCCGGCTGACCCATGTCTCGACCCTGCCCACGCCCGAGGATCTGGTCCGCCAACTGCGCGAGACGCCGCCCACGGGACCCGCGCCCACGGGCGGACCCATGCCCGGCGGGGCGGGGCAGGGCGCGTGCGCGCAGGCGGTCACGATGCCACGTCCGGCACCCGGCGGCGGCGGCGGGGCCGCCACGGCGCTGGCCCAGTCCCCCGAACCGACGCTGGCCGCCTATGGCTCTTTCGCGCAGGTGGTGGAACTGATCCGCGCCAGCCGCGACATGAAGCTTCTGTTCGAGGTGGAATCCTGCCTGCGACTTGTCAGCTATGCCCCCGGCCGGATCGAGTTCGAGCCGACGACCGACGCGCCGCACGATCTGGCCGCGCGGCTTGGCCAGCGCTTGCAGGCGCTGACCGGGGCGCGCTGGGGCGTGTCGGTCGTGGCCTCGGGCGGTGCGCCCACCCTTGCCGAGACGCGCGCCGCGGAAGAGGACCGGTTGACCGCGGCCGCCCGCGAACATCCGCTGGTGCAGGCCGTTTTTGCCGTCTTCCCAGAGGCCGAGATCATCGACATAAGGACCCCCGAAACCCCGGCGCCGGATGCCGCGCTCGAGGCGCTGCCCGAGGTCGAGGACGAGTGGGACCCCTTCGAGGACGACTGAGCAAAGGAGACACGCGATGCTGAAAGGATTGGGCGGCCTTGGCGACATGGCCAAGATGATGAAGGCCGCGCGGGAAATGCAGACCAAGATGGTGGCGCTTCAGGAAACGCTGTCCACGACCATCGTGGTGGGCGAAAGCGGGGCGGGGCTGGTCAAGGCCACCGCGACCGCCAAGGGCACGCTGACCGCGCTGGACATTGACCCCTCGATCTTCAATGCCGAGGAAAAGGAAGTCGTCGAAGACCTGATCCTCGCCGCGATCAAGGACGCGCAGGAAAAGGCGACGGCGAAGACCGAGGAAGAGACCCGCAAGCTGTCCGAGGAGATGGGCCTGCCCGCGGGGATGGGCCTGCCGATCTGATCCATGGGCGAGCGGCCGCGCGAGATCGAGACGCTGATCGACATGATGGCGCGGCTGCCGGGACTTGGCCCCCGGTCGGCCCGGCGCGCCGTGCTGCACCTGATCCGCAAGCGCGCGGTCCTGCTGGCGCCGCTGGCCGAGGCGCTGCGCCGGGTGGCCGAGACGGTGCGCGAATGTCCTCGCTGCGGCAATGTCACCACCGCCGATCTGTGCGAGATCTGCGCAGATGACCGCCGCGCCAATGGCGAGATCTGCGTGGTCGAGGACGTGGCCGACCTCTGGGCGATGGAGCGGGGAGGCGCGTTCAAGGGCCGCTATCACGTTCTGGGCGGCACGCTTTCGGCGCTGGATGCGGTCGGTCCCGCCGATCTGCGCATCCCCGACCTGGTGGCCCGGGTGCGGGACGAGGGGATCTCCGAGGTCATCCTTGCGCTGAATGCCACGGTCGATGGCCAGACCACCGCCCATTACATCGCCGAGGAACTGACCGGGACGGGGGTTGCCATCACCTCGCTCGCCCAGGGCGTGCCGATCGGGGGCGAGCTTGATTATCTCGACGACGGCACGATCAGCGCCGCCTTGAGGGCACGCAAGGGCTTCTGAGCCCGGCTCGCGCCCCCATCACGCAATCTCAACTTGAACAGCCGGCAAGCCGCCCCTTAGCCTAGCGCGACGCACACCCTGGATCGTGTCTGCGACACGAGAGGTCCACCGAGGAGGAATTCGCCGATGCCCACGCCCTGCGCCGCCGCCCGTGCCACGGCCCTTGCCCGCGCGGTTCCGCTTCGGCTCTGGCTGACCGCATGGGGGCTTGCGCTGGTGCTGGCGCTTGGGGCGCAGCAGGCGCTGGCCGAGCAGAAAGTGATCGTCTCGCACGCCATCTCGACCTTCGGCGAGCCGAAATACCCGGCCGATTTCCCGCATCTCGACTACGTCAACCCCGACGCGCCCAAGGGCGGCGAGATCTCGGTCTGGGCCTTCGGCTCGTTCGATTCGATGCACCCCTACACCACCAAGGGCCGGTCCGCGGGCCTGGCGAGCGTGTTCTTCGAATCGCTGATGACCGGCACTGCCGACGAGATCGGCACGGTTTATGGCCTGCTGGCCGAAACCATCGAATATCCCGAGGATCGGTCCTGGGTGATCTTCAAGCTGCGCCCCGAGGCGCGGTTCTCCGATGGCTCGCCGGTCACGGCCGAGGATGTCGTCCATTCCTTCGAGCTGTTCCGCGACAAGGGCCTGCCCAGCTTCCGTGTCCAGCTTTCGCGCCAGGTCGATCGCGCCGAGGTGCTGGAGGATGGACGGGTCAGGTTCACCTTTGCCGAGGGCGTGCCCACCCGCGACCTGCCGCAACTGGTGGGCGGGCTGCCGGTCTTTTCCAAGGCGCATTACATCGCCAGCGAGCGCGATTTCGAGGAGTCGAGCCTTGAGCCGCTGCTGGGCTCCGGTCCATATGTGCTGGGCCGGATGGATGTCGGCCAGAGCGTCGTCTACCAGCGCAACCCCGACTACTGGGGCGCCGATCTACCGATCAACCGCGGACGACATAATTTCGACCGCATCCGCATCGAATATTACGCCGACTACAACGCCGCCTTCGAGGGGTTCAAGGGCGGCAGCTACACCTTCCGCAACGAGGCGTCGTCCAAGATCTGGGCCACCGGCTACGATTTCCCGGCGGTGCGCAATGGCGGCGTGATCAAGGCCGAACTGCCCGACGGCACCATCGCGACCGGGCAGAGCTTCGTCTTCAATCTGCGCCGCCCGCAATTCCAGGACCCCCGTGTGCGCGAGGCGATCGGGCTGATGTTCAACTTCGAATGGTCGAACGAAACGCTGTTCTACGGGCTTTACGCGCGGGTCAACTCGTTCTGGGAAAACAGCCACCTGGCCGCCGAAGGGGTGCCGGGCGCGGGCGAACGCGCACTGCTGGAGCCGCTGGTGGCCGAGGGCCTTCTGCCCGATACGATCCTGACCGACACGGCGGCGATGGCCCCCACATCCGGCGCGCGCCAGCTTGACCGGGCCAACCTGCGCCGGGCTTCGGAATTGCTGGACGACGCGGGCTGGGAGGTCGGCGCCGACGGGTTGCGGCGCAAGGACGGCCGCCCGCTGCGGGTCGAGTTCCTGAACGACAGCCAGACCTTCGACCGGGTCATCAACCCCTATGTCGAGAACCTGCGCCGCGCGGGCGTGGATGCAGTCCATACCCGCGTGGACAACGCGCAGGCGACAAACCGCGAACGCAGCTACGATTTCGATGTGGTCACCGCGCAATTCCCGATGGACTACATCCCCGGTTCGGGACTCAAGCAGTATTTCGGCTCGGAAACCGCGAACACGTCCGTCTTCAACATGATGGGCCTGAAAAGCGAGGCCGTGGACCGCCTGATCGAGCATGTCCTGGCCGCCGAGGACGATGCCCAGGTCGAGACTGCCGTCAAGGCGCTGGACCGGGTGCTGCGTGCCGAACGGTTCTGGGTGCCGCAATGGTTCAAGAACACCCACACGGTCGCCTATTTCGACATGTACGAGTATCCCGACCCGCTGCCGCCCTACAGCTTGGGCAATTTCGATTTCTGGTGGTATAACGCCGAAAAGGCCGCGGCGCTGCGTGCCGCCGGCGTGCTGAGATAACGAGGCAGAGCAGCCCATGGGCGCCTATATCCTGCGGCGATTGTTGCTGATCGTCCCGACGCTGTTGGGCATCATGATCATCAACTTCACCCTGATCCAGTTCGTGCCCGGCGGCCCGATCGAACAGATCATTGCCCGGATGGAGGGGCAGGGCGACGTCTTCCAGGGCATCGCGGGCGGCGGCGATGTGGGCGAACGGGCGCAGGGCTTCGGCGACGACCGCTATGTGGGCGCGCGCGGCCTGCCGCCCGAGTTCATCGCGGAACTGGAGCGCGAATTCGGGTTCGACAAGCCGCCGCTGGAACGGTTCCTGACGATGATGTGGAACTATATCCGCTTCGATTTCGGCCAGAGCTATTTCCGTTCGGTCGCGGTGGTCGATCTGGTGCTGGAAAAGATGCCGGTCTCGATCACGCTGGGTCTGTGGTCCACGCTGATCGCCTATCTGGTCTCGATTCCGCTGGGCATCCGCAAGGCGGTGCGCGACGGCACCCCCTTCGACACCTGGACCAGCGGCGCGATCATCATCGCCTATGCGGTCCCGGGCTTCCTGTTCGCGGTGCTTCTGCTGGTGCTGTTCGCGGGCGGGTCCTATTTCCAGTGGTTCCCGCTCAGGGGGCTGACCTCGGACAATTTCGACGAGCTCAGTCTGCTCGGCAAGATCGGCGACTATTTCTGGCACATCACCTTGCCGGTGCTGGCCACGACGATTTCCAGCTTCGCGACGCTGACGCTGCTGACCAAGAACTCGTTCCTCGACGAGATCCGCAAGCAATATGTCATCACCGCCAAGGCCAAGGGGTTGACCGAATCCCGCATCCTTTACGGCCATGTCTTCCGCAACGCGATGCTGATCGTGATCGCGGGCTTTCCGGCCATGTTCGTCGGCGTGTTCTTCGGCGCCTCGATCATCATCGAGACGATCTTCTCGCTCGACGGCCTCGGCCGGCTCGGCTTCGAGGCGGCGGTGGCGCGGGATTACCCGGTGATCTTCGCCACGCTCTATGCCTTCGGGCTGATCGGGCTGCTGGTCGGGCTGATCTCGGACCTGACCTATGTGCTGGTCGATCCGCGGATCGACTTCGAAAGCCGGGAGACCTGAGATGTTCGCGCTCTCCCCCCTGAACCAGCGCCGCTGGCGGAATTTCAAGCGTAACCGACGGGCCTATTGGTCGCTGATCCTGTTCGCCATCCTGTTCGGCCTGTCGCTGTTCGCCGAGGTCATCGCCAACGACAAGCCGATCTATGTCCGCTACCAGGGCGAGAACTTCTTTCCGATCTACCGCTTCTATCCCGAAACCGCCTTTGGCGGCGATCTGCGCACCGAAGCCGTCTATCGCGACATCGAGGTGCAATGCCTGATCCTGACCGGCGGGCTGGAGGAATGCTGGGACACGCCCGAGGACCTGATCGCCGAGGCAAGGACCGGCGTGATCGACGGGCAGGACATCGCGCAGGGCCGCATCGTCTGGCCGCTGATCCCCTACAGCTACAACACCATTTCGGACATTTCGGGCAGCGCACCGGCCCCGCCCAGCGCGGATCACTGGCTGGGCACCGACGACACCGCGCGCGACGTGCTGGCGCGCGTGATCTACGGGTTCCGGCTGTCGATCTTCTTCACGCTGATCGTGACCAGCATCGCCTCGGTGATCGGGATCGTGGCGGGCGCGGTGCAGGGGTTCTTTGGCGGGATCACCGACCTGATCTTTCAGCGGGTGATCGAGATCTGGACCTCGACGCCGCAGCTTTACATCATCATCATCCTGTTCGCGGTGCTGGGGCGCAGTTTCTGGCTGCTGGTCTTCCTGACCGCGCTGTTCGGCTGGCCCGCGCTGGTCGGTGTGGTGCGGGCCGAATTCCTGCGGGCGCGCAACTTCGAATATGTCCGCGCGGCGCGTGCGCTGGGCGTGTCGAATGCCACGATCATGTTCCGCCACATGCTGCCGAATGCCATGGTGGCGACCCTGACGCTTCTGCCCTTCATTATTACCGCGACCATCGGCACGCTGGCCTCGCTCGACTTCCTGGGCTTCGGGCTGCCCTCCTCGGCGCCCTCGCTCGGGGAATTGACGCTTCAGGCGAAACAGAACCTCCAGGCGCCCTGGCTGGGCTTTACCGCGTTCTTCACCTTCGCAATCATGCTGTCGCTTCTGGTGTTCATCTTCGAAGGCGTGCGCGATGCCTTTGACCCCAGAAAGACCTTTCGATGAGCGCGGTCCTCAAGGTGCGGAACTTGTCGGTCAGCTTCCGGCAGGACGGGCGCGACATTGCCGCCGTGCGCGGCGTCAGCTTCGAGGTGGGCCGGGGCGAGACCGTGGCCATCGTGGGCGAATCCGGGTCGGGCAAGTCGGTGACGGCGCTTTCGACCGTGGCACTTCTGCCCGGCAGCGCGACCGCCACGGGCTCGATCACCTATGGCGGCGAGGAACTGATCGGCGCGTCCGAGGCGCGGCTGCGCGCGGTGCGGGGCAACGATATCAGCTTCATCTTCCAGGAGCCGATGACCTCGCTCAACCCGCTGCACACGCTGGAAAAGCAGCTGATCGAAAGCCTTGCGCTGCATCAGGGCCTGACCGGCGCGCCCGCGCGGGCCCGGGTGCTGGAACTGCTGCACAAGGTCGGCATCCGCGACCCGAAATCCCGCCTCAAGGACTATCCGCACCAGTTGTCGGGCGGACAGCGCCAGCGGGTGATGATCGCCATGGCGCTGGCCAACGGGCCGGAATTGCTGATCGCGGACGAACCCACCACCGCGCTGGATGTGACCATCGAGGCGCAGATCCTCGAACTGCTGGCCGAGTTGAAGCGCGCCGAGGGGCTGAGCCTTCTGTTCATCACCCATGATCTGGGCGTGGTCCGCCGCATCGCCGACCGGGTCTGCGTGATGAAGGATGGCGAGATCGTCGAGACCGGCCCGACCGAAAGCATCTTCACCGCGCCGCAGCACCCCTATACCCGCAAGCTTCTGGCCGCCGAGGCGGTGGGCGGCCCCGATCCGGTCAAGCCCGACGCGCCGGAAGTGATCCGCACCGAGGCGTTGAAGGTCTGGTTCCCTGTCCAGCGCGGGTTCCTGCGCCGCACCGTCGGCCATGTCAAGGCGGTGAACGCGGCCGACATTTCCGTGCGCGCGGGCGAGACGCTGGGCGTGGTGGGCGAATCCGGTTCGGGCAAGACGACGCTGGCGCTGGCGATCATGCGGCTGATCTCGTCCGAGGGGCGGATCGTCTTTCAGGGCAGCGGCATCGACGGGCTGAAATCGCGCCAGATGCGCCCGCTTCGCCGCGACATGCAGATCGTCTTTCAGGACCCGTTCGGCAGCCTCAGCCCGCGCATGACCGTCGAGCAGATCGTCGCCGAGGGTCTTGGCGTGCATGGCGTCCGCTCTGGCCGGTCCGCGCGCGAGGAAGTGGCGCAGATCCTGACCGAGGTGGGGCTGGACCCCGCGATGATGCACCGTTACCCGCACGAGTTTTCCGGCGGGCAGCGCCAGCGCATCGCGATCGCGCGGGCCATGATCCTGCGCCCGCGCCTGCTGGTGCTGGACGAACCGACCTCGGCGCTGGACATGACGGTGCAGGTTCAGATCGTGGAGCTGCTGCGCGAGCTGCAACGCCGCAACGACCTGGCCTATCTGTTCATCAGCCACGATCTGCGTGTGGTCCGCGCGCTCAGCCACAAGGTCATCGTGATGAAGCAGGGCGACATCGTCGAGGCGGGTGAGGCCCGCGCGATCTTCGAGGCGCCGCAAAGCGGCTATACCCGCACGCTGATGCAGGCCGCCTTTGGCGTGCCGGTTGCCGCCGCCCAATAGAGCGCGCAAAAGGGAAACGCCCGCGGCGGGGGATGCTGCGGGCGTCAGGCGAGGTGTAATTTCCCCGCCGCAGGTCCGGGCCACGCAGAGCGCGGACCGGATGTCTCGGTCAGATCGCCGAACTGTGACCCGCCTTCGACAGATCATAGGCGTCGAAGGCGCGGGCGATCATCCGGGTCAGCGGCTTGCCATGCTCGAGGATCACCAGCCCGTCATTGGTCAGATCCACGAAACCCGCGAACTGGTCGACGACCTCGCCGAACATGCGGTTCAGTTCGGATTTCGAGATGCCGAAGGTCTCGGTGATCTCGGCCGTCGATATGCGGAACTCGCACATCAGCTGCTCGATCATGCGCGAGCGCATGTAGTCCTCGGGCGTGAAGACATGGCCCCGCCCGGTGGCAAAGCGCCCGTCGCGGATGCGCGCGGTATAGTCCGACGTGCCCGACAGGTTCTGCGCGAAGCCCTGCGGAAACTTCGAGATCGAGGACGCCCCCAGCCCGATGAGCGCGGGCGCGGTGTCGTCGGTGTAGCCCTGGAAGTTGCGCCGCAGCCGACCGGCATCCAGCGCGCGGGCCAGCCCGTCCTCGGGCCGGGAGAAGTGGTCGATGCCGATCTCGCGATAGCCGTCCCACAGGAACAGTTCCTTCGCGGTCTCGTAAAGCTTCAGCCGCGCCTCGGGCGTGGGCAGCGCCTCGGCCGGGATCATCGACTGGCGACGCGCCATCCACGGCACATGGGCATAGCCGTAGAGCGCCACCCGGTCGGGCGAGAGCGACAGCAGCTTCTGCACCGATTCGGCGATCCGTTCGTTCGACTGGTGCGGCAGGCCATAGAGGATGTCGGCATTCAGGCTGGGGATGCCGCGGGCGCGGATCATGTCCACCGCGTCGCGGGTCACGTCATAGCTCTGGATGCGCCCGATCACCGACTGGATCTGCGGATCGAAATCCTGGATCCCGATCGAGGCGCGGTTCATCCCCGCTGCCGCGAGCACGTCCAGACGCGCCTCGTCGATCTCGTTGGGGTCGATCTCGACCGAGAACTCGCCGGTTTCGTGCATCGGCGCGGCCCTGAAGATGACCTCGGTCAGCTCCTTCATCATGTCCGGCGCCAGAAGCGTCGGCGTGCCGCCGCCCCAGTGCAGCCGCGACAGCGTTACCCCCGAGGGCAGCCGCCGACCCAGCATCTCGACTTCGGCCTTGAGCGTCTCGAGATAGGCGCGCACCGGCGCGTCGGACCGCGTTCCCTGCGTCCGGCAGGCGCAGAACCAGCACAACCGCCGACAGAACGGCACGTGGATATACAGAGAAATCTGCGAACCGGACTCGATCTGGTCGATCCAGCCGGCGAAGTCTCCGTCGTCTACCGATGCGTTGAAGTGCGGCGCCGTCGGGTAACTGGTGTAGCGGGGCACTTTCGCATCGAATAGACCGAGACGCGTGAGTTGCGATTCGGTGCTCATTGCACTAGCGTTAATTTTATCCAAGGGTTCGCTCCTTGATCGAAGTCAAAATTGGAAGCGGAATGACCGTGACCGACCCCCACCTTGCGCAGACGGAATGCGCGGATTGCCCGATCCGGCACCGGGCCGTCTGTGCCCGCTGCGAGACCGACGAACTGGATCAGCTCGAGGCGGTCAAGTATTACCGGACCTACGATGCCGGGCAGACCGTCATCTGGTCGGGTGACCGGATGGATTTCGTCGCCTCGGTGATCGAGGGCATCGCGACGCTCAGCCAGACGATGGAGGACGGGCGCACCCAGATGGTGGGCCTGCTGCTGCCCTCGGATTTCGTTGGCCGCCCGGGCCGCGAGACGGCCGCTTATGACGTGGTGGCGACGACGGCGCTGACCATGTGCTGCTTCCGCAGGAAACCCTTCGAAGAGCTGATGGTCCGCACGCCCCATATCGGGCAGCGCCTGCTGGAAATGACGCTGGACGAACTGGACGCGGCGCGGGAATGGATGCTGCTGCTGGGCCGCAAGACCGCGCGCGAGAAGATCGCGAGCCTTCTAGCGATCATCGCCCGGCGCGACGCGACGCTGAAACTGTCCAACCCGCGCGGCCGGATCGTGTTCGACCTGCCGCTGACGCGCGAGGCGATGGCGGACTATCTGGGGCTGACGCTGGAAACCGTCAGCCGACAGATGTCCGCGCTCAAGCGCGACGGGGTGATCGTTCTCGAAGGCAAGCGTCACGTTACCATTCCCGATTTCGACCGCCTGCTCGGCGAGACGGGCGACGATAGCGACGGCGGCTTGCTGGTCTGAGGCGGGGCGCGCGGGGGCTGCCCGGCCCCGCGCGCCCGGACACGTCAATGCGCCATCACGATCGGCACCGCGGTGCGCTCCAGCATGTCCCGCGTGGCCCCGCCCAGGATCGCCTCGCGGAAACGCGAATGCCCATAGGCCCCCATCACCATCATGTCGGCCGCGATGTCCTGGATGTGGCGCTGCAGCACGTCCGAGATCCGCGGCATGGTCTTGGCCAGAACCGAGATCTCGGCCTTCACCCCGTGGCGCGACAGCATCTGCGACAGCGACCCGCCCGGGTCCGACCGATCCGCGCCATGCCTCGGCGGATCGACGATGGCGATGTTCACCAGTTCCGCATGCTGCATCAACGGCAGGGCCTGCTTGATCGCGGCCATCGCCTCGTGGCTCTGGTTCCAGGCGATCACGATCTTCTGGCCGATCACCGCGGCATCCGCGTCCTCGGGCATGATCAGCAGCGGTGCATGGCCGTCGAACAGCACCGCCTCGGTCGCCGCCTCGTCCTCGATCCCGCGCCGTTCGCCATAGGGGCGCGGCATCACGACCAGGTCCGAATAGCGCGCGCGCTGCGCAACCAGGTGGCTCAATCCGGCGATCTGCGCAACTGCGGCCTCGGTGGCCCAGGCGATCCCCTCGCGGCCCAGCCGGTTGTTGACGGCGGTCTCGATCGCGGCCGAATCCTCCTGCGCCTTGTACAGCGTCTCCTGCTGGATGAAGGCGTTGGTGCCCGCGTAGTAATAGCCCGTCTGGGTGCGGTCCACGCCCAGGCAGAGAATGTCGAGATGGGCATCCTCCCGGTTCGCAAGCGTGATGGCGGGCTCGAGCGCCGAATGGGCGATGTCGGTATCCGTGATGATCGTGAGAATGGTCTTGTAACCCACCTGAACTGCTCCTTCGCGTCGACCCTGACGTTGCCCGCAACTCTAGCGCCGAGGGCGGCGGCCGGGCTTTGACAAGGATCAACCAGACTTTGGAACCGTTCGAAGAAGCCTTGACATGGATCAATGTATATCTTTGCATACAACGGGATACGTCACGGTATCGTGAGGGAGACGGCCGCCGGGAATCGGCCGGATGAGACGAAGGGACTTCCAATGTGGGACTACGTCAAGATCGCCGTCTATGGCGTCATCGCGGTCTGTGCCGCGATCGCGGCGAGCTATGCGCGCGACTTCGCATATCAGGTGCATGCGGTGATCGTGATGCTGGTCGCGGCGGGCCTGTTTCTGTGGACAGTGCGGCGCACCGGCGACCCGAAACCGGTGCCCGACACGGGTTACATGGACGATGTCGTCCGCGCGGGCGTCATCGCAACGGCATTCTGGGGGGTGATCGGCTTTGTCGCGGGCACCTTCATCGCCAGCCAGCTGGCCTTTCCCGCGCTCAATTTCGAATGAGCGCAGGACCACCTGAACTTCGGTCGGCTGCGGCCCCTTCACACCTCGGCGGTGATCTTCGCCTTCGGCGGCAACGCCCTGATCGCGACCTCGTTCTATGTGGTCCAGCGCACCAGTGCCGCGCGGCTCTGGGGCGGCAATGCCGCCTGGTTCGTGTTCTGGGGCTACCAGCTCTTCATCGTCCTGGCCGCGTCGGGCTATGTGCTGGGCGCTACCCAGTCCAAGGAATATGCCGAGCCGGAATGGTATGTCGACTGGTGGCTGACGATCGTCTGGGTGGTCTACCTGGCGATCTTCCTGGGCACGATCTTCCGTCGCAAGGAGCCCCATATCTACGTCGCGAACTGGTTCTACCTGTCCTTCATCGTGACCGTCGCGATGCTGCATCTCGTCAACAACCTCAGTGTGCCGGTCTCGTTCTTCGGGTCGAAGTCGGTGCAGGTCTTCGCCGGCGTTCAGGACGCCATGACCCAGTGGTGGTATGGCCATAACGCGGTCGGCTTCTTCCTGACCGCGGGTTTCCTGGGCATGATGTACTATTTCGTGCCCAAGCAGGCCGAGCGCCCGGTCTACAGCTACAAACTGTCGATCATCCACTTCTGGGCGCTGATCTTCCTCTATATCTGGGCCGGTCCGCACCACCTGCACTATACCGCGCTGCCCGACTGGGCCTCGACGCTGGGCATGGTGTTCTCGATCATGCTGTGGATGCCCTCCTGGGGCGGCATGATCAACGGCCTGATGACGCTGTCGGGGGCCCGGGACAAGCTGCGCACCGACCCGGTGATCCGGATGATGGTGGTGGCCGTGGGCTTCTACGGCATGTCCACCTTTGAGGGGCCGATGATGTCCATCAAGGCGGTCAACTCGCTGTCGCACTACACCGACTGGACCATCGGCCACGTCCATTCCGGCGCGCTGGGCTGGAACGGCATGATCACCTTCGGCGCGCTCTACTTCCTCGCGCCGCGGCTCTGGGGCAAGGAGCGGCTCTACTCGACCGCGCTGGTCTCCTGGCACTTCTGGCTCGCGACCATCGGGATCGTGCTCTACGCCGCCTCGATGTGGGTGTCGGGCATCATGGAAGGGCTGATGTGGCGTGAGGTCGATGCCCAGGGCTTCCTGGTCAACAGCTTTGCCGACACCGTCAGCGCCAAGTTCCCGATGTATGTGGTCCGTGCCATTGGCGGGGGGCTCTATGTCCTCGGCGGCCTGATCATGTGCTTCAACATCTGGAAGACCGCCACCTCCGCGCCGGCCCGTCAGCCCGCGCGCGTCGCGGTCCCTGCGGAATAAGGAGCGCAAGCCATGGCCATTCTCGAAAAGCACAAGATCATTGAGAAGAACGCCTCGCTGCTTCTGGTGTTCAGCTTTCTGGTGGTGACCGTCGGCGGTCTGGTGGAGATCGCGCCGCTCTTTTACCTCGAGAACACGATCGAGGAGGTGGAGGGCGTGCGCCCTTACTCGCCGATGGAGCTGGAAGGGCGCGACATCTATGTCCGCGAGGGCTGCTATGTCTGCCACAGCCAGATGATCCGCCCGATGCGCGACGAGGTCGAACGCTACGGGCATTACTCGTTGGCGGCGGAGTCGATGTATGACCACCCGTTCCAGTGGGGGTCCAAGCGGACGGGGCCCGACCTCGCCCGCGTCGGCGGGCGCTACTCGGACGACTGGCATGTCCAGCACCTGCGCGACCCGCAATCTGTGGTGCCGGAATCGATCATGCCCAAATACGGCTTCCTCGAGAACCGGATGATCGACCCGCAGGGGATCGCGGACAAGCTGCGCGTTCACCGCATGGTCGGCGTGCCCTATACCGACGAGATGATCGAGAACGCGGTGGCGGATTTCAAAGCCCAGATCGACCCGTTCTCGGATGGCGCCGACGCGCTGCTGGAACGCTATCCCGGCGCGCAGGTGCGCAATTTCGATGGCAAGCCGGGCATCTCGGAAATGGATGCGCTGATCGCCTATCTGCAAATGCTGGGCACGCTGGTCGATTTCTCGACCTTCGAGCTGCATGCAAGCCGGTAGGGGGGGCGCAATGGAAACCTATACCGCCATGCGGGCCTTCGCGGACAGCTGGATGCTCTTGTTCCTGACGCTGTTCTTCATCGGTGTGATCTTCTGGGCGCTGCGCCCGGGCAGCGCGCGGGTGCATCGTGACAGCGCCGACATCCCGTTCCGACATGACAACGAACCCGCCCCGTCCCATGGCGCGGACGAGGCCGCCCGCCACAAGGAGGCGCGGACATGAGCACGAGCGACAAGAAATCCCTGCCCGAAGACGTGGTCGGCACCACCGGCCATAGCTGGGACGGCATCGAGGAGTTGAACAATCCCCTGCCGCGCTGGTGGCTCTGGTCGTTCTATGCCTGCATCGCCTTCGCACTGATCTACGTGGTCCTTTACCCGGCTATCCCGCTGAAATCGGGCGCGACGCCGGGCCTTCTGGGCTATTCGACCCGGGCCGAGGTGGCGCGTGAGATCGAGCAGTTCCAGGGGGCGAACGCCGATCTGGTGGCGCGTCTGATCGAGGTGGAACTGGACCCCGAGGTGATCCGCGCCGATCCCGACCTTTACAACTACGCCGCGCAGGGCGGGGCCGCGGTGTTCCGTACCTTCTGCGCCCAGTGCCATGGCTCGGGTGCGGCGGGCGTGCAGGCGGCGGGCTATCCCAGCCTTCTGGACGATGACTGGCTCTGGGGTGGCGCGCTCGAGGAAATCTATACCACCGTCAGCCACGGCATCCGCAACGAGGACGATCCGGATGCGCGCTGGTCCCAGATGCCGGCCTTCGGCGTGGACGAGTTGCTGACCGACGAGGAAATCGGGCAGGTCGTGCATTACGTCCGAAAAATTTCGGGACAGGAACATGATGCCGCATTGGCAAGCGATGGCGAAGAGGTGTTTCTATACAATTGTGCCTCGTGCCACATGGATGATGGAACCGGTGACCGCTATCAGGGCGCGCCCAATCTGACGGACGCGATCTGGCTTTACGGCGGAAGTGTCGAGACGCTGACCGAAACGGTGTTCTACGCGCGCTTCGGCGTCATGCCGAGCCACCAGGAACGCCTGAGCGAGGCCGACCGGCGTGCGGTTGCGACCTATGTCCATCAGCTTGGCGGGGGCGAGTGAGATCAACGTCTTCCGGGGGCCGCAAGGCCCCCGGTCGATGGCACCGGCCCCCATCCTGTTCGCGCGTTTCCACGGGGGCCGGTGTTCATCCTCGCCCATCCCCCCGAACCCGTCCAGCGCGCCAGGTGAGACACGACTGTTCGTCTGCGCACAGTTTGGCACTTTTCCGGTTCTCAGGCGAGGGGTCCGCTGATTCGGCCCGGCCGCGGCCCGCAATGTGAACGGGCGGACGCTTTCAATCGCCCGGCACAAGGTCTAGTTAGAACAGATGCAGGTTCCTGTGGCGCGGCGCGACCGGCCGGCCGGGCCTGCAGCCCGAACGGAGTGAGCCCGTGAGCTCGACAGAACAACCCCCCGAGCGCCTTTACGTCGCCCGCGAACCGATCTTCCCGCGCCGCGTCTCGGGCAGGTTCCGCACCATCAGATGGTGGCTTCTCGCGATCTGCCTCGGGCTCTATTATCTGCTTCCCTGGGTGCGCTGGGACCGGGGGGCGAACCTGCCCGACCAGGCGGTGCTGATCGACCTGGCCAACCGGCGCTTCTTCTTCTGGATCGAGATCTGGCCGCACGAGTTCTATTTCGTTGCGGGGCTTCTGATCATGGCGGGGCTGGGGCTGTTCCTGTTCACCTCGGCGCTGGGCCGGGTGTGGTGCGGCTATTTCTGCCCGCAGACGGTCTGGACCGACCTCTTCATCCTGACCGAACGCTGGATCGAGGGCGACCGCAACAAGCGCGTCAAGCTGTGGAACGCCAGATGGGATGTCCACAAGACGCGGCTGCGGCTGACCAAATGGACGCTGTGGCTGCTGATCTCGGTCGCCACCGGCGGCGCCTGGGTGTTCTACTTCGCCGACGCGCCGACGCTCTTGTGGAACCTGATCACGCTTCAGGCCCATCCGGTCGCCTATTCGACGATCCTGGTGCTGACGCTGACCACGCTGATCCTGGGCGGGTTCATGCGCGAACAGGTCTGCATCTACATGTGCCCCTGGCCGCGCATCCAGGCCGCGATGATGGACGAGGACACGATCACCATCGGCTATCGCGAATGGCGGGGCGAGCCGCGCGGCAAGCATCGCAAGGCAGAGGGCGCCGAGGTGCTGGGCGATTGCATCGACTGCCATGCCTGTGTGAATGTCTGTCCCATGGGCATCGACATCCGCGACGGCCAGCAACTGGCCTGCATCACCTGCGGGCTGTGCATCGACGCCTGCGACGAGGTGATGGAGAAGATCGGCAAGCCGCGCGGGCTGGTCGACTACATGGCCCTGTCGGACGAGTCGCGCGAACGGGCGGGCGAAAAGCCCCGTTCGATCTGGACCCATGTCTTCCGCACCCGGACGATCCTTTACACCGCACTCTGGTCGGCGGTCGGCGTGGGGCTGATGGTCGCGCTGTTCGTGCGCTCGGATATCGACCTGACGGTGGCGCCGATCCGCAACCCGACCTTCGTGACACTGTCCGACGGCTCGATCCGTAACGCCTACGAGGTGCGGGTGCGCAACATGCAGGGCGAGGCGCGCGACTTCTCGATCTCCGTCACGCCGGGCGACAAGTTCAGGATCGAGATCGAGGGTGCCGAGGATGGCGTGTTCACCGTTGCGCCGGACGCGACCGAGCTCAAGCGCGTCTATGTCATCGCCCCCCCGGGCAGCGCCCCGGCGACCGCCCAGAGCACGCCCATCCGGCTGTGGCTGGAAGACCTTGCCGCCGCCGAGCGGGCCTTTAACGACACCATCTTCAACGGAAAGACAGGGCCATGAGCACAAGGGAACTGACCGGCCGCAAGGTCCTGATCATCATTGTGTCCTTTTTCACGGTGGTGATCGGCGTGAACCTGCTGCTCGCCTTCAAGGCGGTCAGCACCTTCCCCGGCCTCGAGGTCCAGAACTCCTATGTCGCCAGCCAGCATTTCGACGAGATGCGCGAGGCGCAACAGGCGCTGGGCTGGAGCGTGGCGGCCGACTACGATGCCGCGGCCGGGCTGTTCCTGCTGCGTTTCACCGATGCCGACGGCCTGCCCGTGCGCGCGCCCGAGGTCGAGGTGACGATCGGCCGGGCGACCAGCAACCGCGATGACCGTGCGCCCGAGCTGGCCTATTACAACGGCGCCTTCGCGGCACCGATGGGCCTGGGCCCCGGCTACTGGACCGTGCGTCTCGAGGCGCGCGCGGCGGATGGCACGCTGTTCCGTCAGCGGTTGCAGCTTTACGTCCGGGGCTAGGTCATGGAGGCCGCGCTGCGTCAGACTCCCTCGGCCTGTCCAGCCTGCGCCGCTGCCCCCGCAGCGGCCGAGGCGGCGGCGATGCCCAAGGGCGCGCGCCTGCTGCTGTCGCTGCCGACCATCCACTGCGCGGGCTGTATCGGCACGGTCGAACGCGCGCTGTCGCAGGCCGAGGGCGTGCGCTCGGCGCGGGTGAACCTGACGCTGAAGCGCGTCAGCGTCGATGCCGAACCCGAGGTCACCGCCGCCGCGCTGATCGAGCGGCTGCGCCGCGCGGGCTACGAGGCGCACGAGCTTGACCCGGGCGTGCTGTCGATGACCGAGACCGATCGGCAGGGCCGCGACCTGCTGATGCGCGTCGGCGTGGCCGGGTTCGCGATGATGAACATCATGATCCTGTCGGTGGCGGTCTGGGCCGGGGCGTCGGACGCCACGCGCGACATGTTCCACCTGATCTCGGCCCTGATCGCGATCCCCACCGTGGCCTTTGCCGGGCAGCCCTTCTTCCGCTCGGTGCTGGGCGCGCTCCGGGCGGGGCGGCTGAACATGGATGGCCCGATCGCGCTGGCGCTGGTGCTTACGGTCGCGATCTCGCTTTACGAAACGCTGAAATCGGGGGAGCACGCCTATTTCGAGGCGGTGCTGATGCTGACCTTCTTCCTGCTGATCGGCCGCTATCTGGACCACCGCGCCCGCGCGCTGGCCCGGTCCGCGGCCCAGGAACTGGCTGCACTGGAAGTGCCCCGCGCGATCCGGCTGAGCGATGGCGCCGAGCAGACGGTCCCGGTGTCCCAGCTGTCGGTGGGCGATCTGGTGCTGGTCCGCCCCGGCGGCCGGGTGCCGGTGGACGGCGTCGTGACCGCAGGCCGGTCCGAGGTGGACCGCTCGCTCCTGACCGGCGAGACGTTGCCGGTGGTGACCGCCGAAGGCGCGCAGCTCAGCGCGGGCGAGGTCAACCTGACCGGGCCGCTGACCGTGCGCGTGACGGCGGCGGGGCGCGACAGCTCGCTGCATCGCATGGCCGATCTGGTGGCCGCGGCGGAATCGGCCCGCACCCGCTACACCACGCTGGCCGACCGCGCCGCGCGCGCCTATGCGCCGACGATCCCGCTCCTGTCGCTGGGGGCCTTCTTCGTCTGGATGTGGTTCTCGGGCGGCGATCTGCGGCTTTCGGTCAATGTCGCCATCGCCACGCTCATCATCACCTGCCCCTGCGCGCTGGGCCTTGCGGTCCCGGCCGTGGTGACCGCGGCCAGCGGTCGGCTGTTCCGCAAGGGGCTGCTGATCAAGGACGGCACCGCGCTGGAGCGGCTGGCCGAGGTCGATACCGTCGTCTTCGACAAGACCGGCACGCTGACCATGGGCGCGCCGGTTCCCGACAATCTCGACGCCCATCCCGAACAGGCGCCGAGCGTCGCGCTCGCGCTGGCCGGGGCGTCCTCGCACCCGCTGGCGCGCGCCCTGGCCGAGGCGTTGCAGGCGCGCGGGGTGCGTCCCGCCGAGATCTCCGATCTGCGCGAGGCGCCGGGCTACGGGGTGCAGGGGACATGGCAGGGCCAGCCCGTCAAACTGGGCCGCGCAGGCTGGGTCGGCGCCACCCATGCCGCGACCACCGGCGCCTATCTGTCGCTTGGCGAGGAAACCCGCAGCTTCACCTTCACCGATGCGCTGCGCCCCGGCGCAGAACAGGTCGTGCAGGCGCTGCGGGCACAGGGCAAGGCGGTCTGGCTGATCTCGGGCGATGTCACGGCCGCGGTCGGGGCCATGGCGCGCAGGCTGGGGATCGAGAACTGGCAGGCGAACGCGCTGCCCGAGGAAAAGGCCACCAGGATCGCCGCGTTGCAGGACCAGGGCCATCGCGTGCTGATGGTGGGCGACGGGCTGAACGACACGGTGGCTCTGTCGGCTGCGCATGTCTCGATCTCGCCGGCCTCGGCGCTGGATGCGGCGCGGGCGGCCTCCGACATGGTGCTGCTGGGCCGCGACATCGCCCCGATTGCCGATGCGGTGCGCATGGCCCGGGTCTCGACCCGCCGCATCCGCCAGAATTTCTGGCAGTCGGGCCTTTACAACGCGGTCTTCGTGCCGGTCGCGCTTCTGGGCCTGTGCACCCCGCTCTGGGCGGCGCTGGCGATGTCGCTCAGTTCCGTCTCCGTGTCGCTGAACGCCTTGCGGCTGAGGTAGGCGCGATGGAGGTTCTTGCCTTCCTCATCCCGATCGCGCTGTTCCTGGGCGGTCTGGGGCTTGCGGCCTTTTTCTGGGCGCTGAAACATCGCCAATACGAAGACCCCGAAGGCGACTCGCGGCGCATCCTCAACGAGGACTGGGACGACCAGCCCAGGCCCTGAGCGTCAGGCGATGCGGGCCCAAACCCCGCCGGGCCCGTCGATCCCGACCGTGCAGACATTGCCCGCCACCAGCGGCCCGATGCCCGCAGGCGTGCCGGAACGGATCAGCTCGCCCGGGCCTTCGGCATAACCACAAGCTCGGCGTCGTGATGCAAGTCATGCGTTGCAGGCGGGTGGCGGATCGCCCGGCGGGTCAGGATTGCGGGCCGATCGGGTTGCATTCCGACCCCTGGGCCTGCAACCGGCGGCAGGCCATTGCGGCCTCTTCCTCGGTCATGCCCACGAAATTAGCCTCGAAACCCCGGTTGCTCTGCACCACCTTGCGCAGCGCGGAATCCAAGGCGCCGATCTCCTGCAACGCGGTTCTCAGCAGGATCCGCTCGGCCTGGTTGCGTGACCCGTAGCGTCCGACATTGATGCCCCACATCCGCCCACCCGACGATGACAGCCGGGTGACGACCTCCTGCCCACCAGGGTCGGCGGCGGCGGGCCTCGGCTTCGGCGGGGGCGTGGTGGCTGCGGTTGCGGCCAGCATGATCGCCTTGGGCCGGGCGCGGGGTGCGATGCTCGGCGCCGGGCTCGGCGCGGGCGCGGCCTCGGCCGCCGCAACCGCCAGTTCGGCCTGTGCCGCCTCCAGCACGCTTTCGACGCTCTCGACGACCGCGGCGATCACCTCCGCAGGCGGTTGCACGCTCGGACGGTTCAGCGGGCGCGGCGATGAGGTCAGCCGCATCGAGGCAAGAGCCGTGCCGCCCTCGTTCCCTCCCGGCCCGATCTTGCCGGCATAGGCAGGCCGCGCCGGCGTGCGCTGCGCAACGCGGTTGGGCGCCTTCCGGAACCCGAGGTCCAGCAGTTCGGCCACCTTGGCATTGCGGCTTGCCGGAGAGGCGCCGCCGAACACGGTCGCGATGATCCGCTTGCCGCCCCGATCGGCCGAGGCCACCAGGTTGAACCCCGCCGCGCGGGTATAGCCGGTCTTGATCCCGTCGGCGCCGCGATAACTGGCCAGAAGGCGGCGATTGGTATTCGACACAGTTGCGATCCCCGCATGCGTGCTCTCGCGCGAGAACAGGTTGTAATATTGCGGGTAGTGATAGAACAGGTTGCGCCCCAGCGTCGTCATGTCCCGCGCCGTGGACAGGTGCCCCTCCTGCGTCAGGCCATGGGCATTGCGGAACGTGGTGCGGCTCATGCCCATCGCTTTGGCCGTGCGGTTCATCCGCCGGGCAAAGGCCGCCTCGGACCCCTCTATCGCCTCGGCCAGGGCGGTGGCTGCATCATTGGCTGATTTGACCGATGCCGCGCGGATCAGATAGCGCAACTGGATCCTCTGGCCCGCTTTCAGCCCCAGCTTCGAGGGCGGCTCGGACGCCGCCTTGCGCGAGATGGTGACGTAATCGTCCAGGCCGATCTCGCCGTTCTGCACTGCCTCGAAGACGATATAAAGCGTCATCATCTTGGTCAGCGAGGCCGGATGCAACCGGGTATCGGCATTCTGCGCGTGCAGAACCTCGCCCGACCGCGCGTCGATCACCATGGCCGCGTAGGGCGCGGCGCGCGCCCCGGATGTCATGAATGCCATCGCGAACGCGATGAACGATATGACGAATATGCGCCGGACGTACTGCCCCGAACGTTGCACGGCTGTTGCCTTTTCACTGCCTCGCGTCGCCCGGATTTTTACGGTGGGCGATCGTTTCTGCGCTAAGCCTAGCACAGCCTTCGACACCGGAAAATACCCCGTTTCCGGGGAGTTTGCGGGTTTAACAAAGGTTGATCGAGATATCGCGTCGGCCGACCCGCATGCAACAATCCCTGCCTCTCGGCCTCAGCCAAGCGCCGCGATCAGGGCAGGCAATTCGCCCAGATGTTGCAATTCGGCAAACCGGGCATGGCCCCGTGGCGGCTCGGCATGTTCCAGCTCCCAGGTCAGCTCATGCGGCACGAACACGCCCCAGGCGCCCGCCTCGATCGCGGGAATCACGTCCGAGCGCAGCGAGTTGCCCACCATCGCCGCGCGGCTTGCCCCGTCGCCATGGCGGGCAAAGATCGTCCCATAGCGCGGCGCGGTCTTGTCCGACACGATCTCGACCCCATCGAACAGATCGCCCAGCCCCGACTGCGCCAGCTTGCGCTCCTGGTCCAGCAGATCGCCCTTTGTTATCATGAGTATGCGATGATCTGCCGCCAATGCCTCGACCGCCTCCCGCGCCTCGGGCATCAGCTCGATCGGATGGCGTAGCATCTCCTGCCCCGCCGCCAGCAATTCGCGGATCACGCTGGCGGGCACCCGGTCCTCGGTCACCTCGATCGCGGTCTCGATCATCGACAGAACGAAGCCCTTGATGCCGAATCCGTAATGGCCAAGGTTGCGCATCTCGGCCGCCATCAGCCGCTCCATCAGCCGGTCGGCCTCGGTGTAATCTGCCAGCAAGGCGGCGAATCGCTCTTGCGTCATGCGGAAGAACCGCTCGTTCTGCCAGAGCGTGTCGTCGGCATCGAACCCGATTGTCGTGATCGCCCTGGACATCCCGCGCCCGCCCCCATGCTCGACCCTTTTCAGACGGGCCGGCCCGCATATATAAAGAGGCCCAAGCCGAACACCACCCGATTTGCCGGAGACGGGCCGCCGTGACCACCGACCCTCGCATGATGGCCGACAAGGGCGACGCCCCCGAAGGCGAGACCGGAGTCATCACCAAGACGCGCCCCAAGACCCAGCGCCCGCCGCTCTACAAGGTGCTGCTGCTGAACGATGACTATACCCCGATGGAATTCGTCGTGCATGTCCTGGAACGCTTTTTCGGCATGACCCATGCGCAGGCTTTCGAGCTGATGCTGGTCGTGCACAAGAAGGGCGTCGCGGTGGTGGGCGTCTTCAGCTTCGAGGTGGCCGAGACCAAGGTCGCGCAGGTGATGGATTTCGCCCGCCGCCACCAGCACCCGCTGCAATGCACCATGGAAAAGGAATAGGGCCGCGCGCCCGCATTCCGGAAAGCACCTCATGCCCGATGCCCGCCTGACCCTTGCGCTGCACAGCGGCGCGGTCGCCTTGCCCGAAACCGGCCGCATTGTGGTCTTCGGTCCCTTGGCGGCCGCGGATCTCTCGGCGCTGCCGAAGGACCGGGTGCAGATCGTGCAGGGCTTCGCCCCCGATCACGACGCCTGGGCCGGGCGCGGCTGGGACGTGGTCGTGTCCCCCACGGGCGATTTCGCCGCCGCCATGGTCGTGGTGCCGCGCGCCAAGGGGCTGGCCCGCGCCTGGATCGCCGAGGCGCTGGCCCTGACCGGCGGCGGGCCGGTGATCGTGGATGGTGACAGGACCGACGGGGTCGGCAGCCTGTTCAGGGCGATCAAGGGGCAGGGGGCGGATGTCACGGCACCCTTCGCCAAGGCCCATGGCAAATGCTTCGCGCTGACCGCGGATCCGGCCGCCTTCGCCGCGTGGCGCCCGGGCGAGGGGGCGTTGATCGAAGGCCGCTACCGCACCGCGCCGGGCGTCTTCTCGGCGGACGGGGTGGACCGGGGCTCGGCGCTGCTGCTCGCCGCCCTTCCCGCCAGGCTCAAGGGGCGCGTGGCCGATCTGGGCGCAGGCTGGGGATACCTGGCGGGCGAGGCGCTCCCGGCCCATCCCGAGATCGCCGAGATGCACCTTGTCGAGGCCGACCACGCCGCCCTGTCCTGCGCGCGCGCCAATGTCCCCGACCCGCGCGCCCGCTTCCACTGGGCCGACGCCACCGCCTTCGCCCCCGATGCGCCCTTCGACATCGTGCTGGCCAACCCGCCCTTCCATGCCGCGCGCATCGCCGATCCGGGCCTTGGCCGCGCCTTCCTTGCCGCCGCCGCCCGCCTGCTCGCGCCGCACGGGCAGGCCTTCGTCGTCGCCAACCGCCATCTGCCCTATGAACGCGACCTTGCCGCGCTCTTCGTCGAGACCCACGAGATCGGCGGCGATGCGGGCTTCAAGGTCCTGCATGGGCACAGGCCAAGGCGCGCCGCTCGCGGGGGGCGGTGAAATCGCCTAGCTTGGGCATCCGAATCAGGAGTTCCACCGCATGTCCTTCTCCATCTCCGGCAAGACCGCCATCGTGACCGGCGCAGCCAATGGTGTGGGCCTCGCCATCGCGCGCCACTTCGTGGATCGCGGTGCCAACGTGATGTTCGCTGATATCGACGAGGACCGCCTGACCGACGAATGCGGCAAGCAGACCGAAGCCGAAGGCAACATGCGCTATTTCGCGGGCGACCTGCGCGAAAGGCTGACGGTCGCCAACCTGCTCTCGGCGACCATCGACGCCTTCGACCGGATCGACATCCTTGTGAATGCCAGCCGCCAGATGATCTCCTCGGACCCGCTCGACCCCGATCAGGACGCGGTCGAGACGCTGTTGCAGCAGAACCTGATGACCAGCCTGCGCCTCAGCCAATGCGTCGCCCGCCGGATGATCCGCCAAGCCGAGGCGGACGGGCTGGACGAGGGCTGCGCGGGGACGATCGTGAACCTCTCCTCGATCGCGGCCCGGCGCACCCATCCCGACCTGATGGGCTATTCGGTCAGCTGCGCCGCGCTCGACCAGCTTACGCGCTCGATGGCGGTGGCGCTCGCGCCGCACCGGATCCGGGTGAACGCGGTGGCCTTCGGCTCGGTGCTCTCGGCCAGCCTGCAAGGTGTGCTCAAGGATCACGCCGAATACCGCGACGACATCCGCGTCCACACCCCGCTCGGCCGTATCGCCAAGCCCGCCGAACTGGCCGAGACGGTGCAGTTCCTTTCCTCCGACGGCGCGCAGTTCATCACCGGCCAGATCCTGACGGTCGATGGCGGGCGCACGTTGCTCGACCCGGTCAACGCCCCGGCCCACTGACCCCGCGCCCCCTTCTTCTTCTGGCCGGAAATATCCCGGGGGGAGTCCGCAAGGACGGGGGGCAGCGCCCCCCTTGCGACCCGCCGCCGGTCCGTCACCGCAGCAGCAGCATCCCCAGCACCCGCGCCATCACCCGCGCGCTGTCCAGCATGTCGTCGATGCTCGCCCATTCGTCGGGCTGATGCGCCAGGTCCAGGATCCCCGGCCCATAGGCGATGCAGTTCTTCAGCCGCCCGATCCGGTCGATATGCTTCTGGTCATAGGTGCCGGGCGAGACGACGAAATCGGGCGCCCGGCCCAGCACATGCGTGATCGCCTGCGCCACGGTCGTCACCACCGGAGCATCGCGCGGGGCCATGGTCGGCACCACCTCGAACAACTTGCGGATCTCGTAGGCAAAGCCCGGCCGACGGGCCTTGACCCGTTCCATCAGCTTGGCGACCTCGGCGATGTCCTCCTCGATCAGCACGCGCCGGTCGATCACGATGCGGCAGCGGTCGGGCACGCAGGGCGCGGGCAGGCCGGTATAGCCGGGTTCCTGTTCCGGCTCGCCGCCATGGATCGCGTTGATGTTCAGCGTCGAGGACCGCGCCCCTTCGGGCACCACCGGCATCGCGGTCTGCCGGCCTGCGAGCAGCGGGAACAGCGTCTCTTCCATCTCGGCGATCACCGCGCCCATGTGGCGCACCGCGCAATCGCCGGGAAACGGCATCGAGCCATGGGCGATGCGCCCCTGCGTCTCGATCTCGGCCCACCAGACGCCGCGATGGCCCAGGCAGATGCGGTCCTTGTTCAGCGGTTCGGGGATGATGACATGCTGCACCCGGTCGGGGTCGAACCAGCCGCGTTCGGCGAGCCACGCGACACCGCCATAGCCGCCCGATTCCTCGTCCGCCGTGGCGCTGATCTCGACCGCGCCGCGATAATCCGGGCAGGTCTCGACAAAGGCTTCGGCGGCGATCACGGCCGCGGCGATGCCCCCCTTCATGTCGCAGGCGCCCCGGCCATAGACGCGGCCATCCCGAACCTCGCCGCCAAAGGGATCGACGCTCCAGCCATAGCCGACCTCGACGACATCGTGATGGCCGTTGAAATGCACGCATTCCCCGGGTTCCGCGCCCTCATGCCGGGCGATCAGGTTCCAGCGCGGATGCGCGTCGCTGTCGGCCGGTGCGCCCGCGGCGCGGATCATCTCGACGCCAAACCCTTTTGCCGCCGGCCGGGTGGCAAGGAATTCGCAGATCCCGCGATAGTTCCGCCCCGGCGGGTTCAGCGTCGGGATGCGGACCCATGCCTGCGTCAGCGCCACCAGATCGTCGCGCCGCGGCGTTGCGGCACGGTGCAAAACCCATCCGATGCGCCTATATCCGAACGCAAGAAGCTGACCCGTTATCCTACGGCCGAGGGGGGCCGAGATGATCGCCCTGCTGCGCTTCCTTCTGATGGGGTTCGTCGTCCTGACGGTGGTCTATGTTTCCGTCTTGCTCTATTCCCGCGCCATGCGTCGCCGGAAGCTGCGGCGCCACTGGGACGAGAAGATCGGCACGGGTGACCGCGACGCCTTCGTCCGCGAGGGGCTTGCCCTGTATGACCGCTCGCTGCGGCGCAGGCTGATCCTCGGGGTCTACATCATTCCGATGATCGTGGTCGGCACGATCGTCTACATCGTCAATTACACATGAGGCTGCGATGGTTTACGTCAAATGGACCTTCCTTGCGGTGATCGCCGCGCTGGTCTTTTCCTTCCTGCACTACACGCTGCCCCAGCACGACGTCGTGCGCATCATCAATACCGAGATTCGCCGGATCGAGTTCGGCGACAACTCGATCTTCTGGTCGGGCTCGGCGCCCGGATCGGCGGACGGCGTCGCCAGTCGCGACGTGCATTTCATCGAGACCTTTCGCCCCAACGGCAAGCCGATGGTCTATCGCAACGAGGATACCGGTTGGGGCTGGCCGCCCTATTTCAAGATCAACACCTCGAATCTTCAGGCCATTGCGCGGGACCTGATCTCGACCAAGGACAACCCGCGATGGGTGGTGATCACCCATTACGGCTGGCGCAACGAATATTTCTCGATCTACCCCAACGCGGTCGCCGTGCGCCCCGCCGAGGGCCCGGACGAGTTCATCATCCCGTGGTTCAACATCGCCGTCCTGTTCAGCCTCGCGGTCTTCGCGGCGTGGGTCTGGACCTTGGTTGCCCGGTTCAAGGAGAGCCGGATCGAACCGCTGATCGACGACCCGGACAGCCGCGCCGGGGCGGTCCTGCGCCGTCTGTTCGGCGGGGGCGGGCGGTAGCGCTCAGGCCCCCCACGGGATCAGGATCGTCCTGACATCGGTGGCCGCGCGCAGGAACGCGCGGCCCTCGCCCTGCGCGCCCCACCAGTCGCGGGCGCGTCCGTGATTGACCCAGCTCCGTTTCAGGTTGCCCGCCGCCGCGCGCTCGATCCCGGCGGACAGGTCCGTGGACGAGAAGCACCAGACCGCATCGACATCCATATGCGCGGCCAGCGGCTCGGCCAGCGCGGCATGCGCCCCGGTGAGCAGGTTCACCACACCCCCCGGCAGGTCCGATGCCTCCAGCACCTCGCAGAACGCCGTCGCTGTCAGCGGGCAGGGCTCCGAGGGGACCAGCACGCAGGCATTGCCCATCGCGATCGCGGGCGCCAGCACCGAGACAAGGCCCAGAAGCGGCGCTTCGTCCGGGCAAAGCGCGCCGATCACGCCAACCGGCACCGCCATCGCCAGCGCCGTGCCGCGGATCGGCCCCGGCCTGATCTCGCCCGCCTGCGTCCCGGCGCGCCCGGCCCATGCTAACAGCCGTTCGACACTTTGCGCCACCTCGGCCTTTGCGCCGGGTCCCCCGGTCATCGTCCGCAGCAGGTCCGCGACCTCGGCCGCTCGCTCGGAAAGGGTCTCGGCGAGGGTGCAAAGCACATTCGCGCGGGCCTGCGCGCCCTGCGCCGCCCATCCCGGTTGTGCCTTGCGCGCCGCCGCCACCGCGGCATGGACATCCTCGCGCGTGGCCAGCCCCACATGGCCGATCACCTGCCCGCGCGGCTCATGGATCGCGCGCGCCTGCCCACCGCTTGGCGGTACCCGCCTGCCCCCGATCCACAGCCTTTCGGCCCGTGCCAGCGGATCGCCTTGCCGGGGCGGGGCGGGCGGTTTCAACCTTTTCCCCCGTCGCTCGGGCCGCAGATACGCGGTCAGCCCGTCCAGGCCGCCGAATCCGGCCGCATCGACCGGATTCGCCCCGTTCACCCGGACGATCCCCGCCGCCAGCCTCGGCGCCACGTCCAGCGCCAAGGTGATGCTCTCGGACCAGACGCTTGCCACCTGCCCATGGCGGGCGTCATTGGCCAGTTGCACCGCCTCGGTCGGCGTGCGGAAGGTAGTCGAGACCAGCACGGGGCCGAAAACCTCTGCCTGCATCAGCCGCGAGGCCGGGGCCAGCCCCGAGACCAGCGTCGGCGGATGGAACGCCCCCCGTTCGGGCAGCGTGCCATCGGGCTGGAACAGATCGCCCTCCGCCGCCCCTTCGGCCACCAGCGCGGCCACATGGTCGCGCTGGCCTGTGTCGATCAGCGCGCCGATATCGGTGCACTTGTCTAGCGGATCGCCCAGCCGCAGCCCCGCCATCCGCGCCTTCAGCCGCGCAAGGAAATCCCCCGCGATCCCCTCCTGAAGGATCAGCCGCGCCCCCGCACCGCCCGCTGGGCCACGGCTGCACATCGCCTCGACCGCGCCTTCGACCGCCGCATCCAGATCGGCATCCTCGAAAACGATCACCGGCGGCTTGGCCGACAGATGCAGCCCCAGCGCCTTGCCGCTGCCCGCCGTCGCCGCCCGGATCGCCCGCCCGACCCCGGCCGACCCGGCAAACCCGATCCCGTCGATCCCGAGATGGGCCACCATCGCCTCGCCCACCGCCACGCCGCCGGTCACGACATTGACGATCCCCCTGGGCAGCCCCGCCACGCGCGCAAGATCGGCAAACAGCAGCGCGCCCAGCGAGGTCCGTTCGGCCGGTTTCAGAACTATCGTGTTCCCCGCCGCAAGCGCGGGCGCGGCCATCGAGGCCAGCATCACGAAGGGCAGGGTCGAGGGCAGGATCAGACCGCAGACGCCCAGCGGCACCTGGCCGGGCAAGTCTTGCTCCAGAAGCTGCGCCAGCCCCGCATTGTGGTGGAAGTGCCGCTCGGCCAGCGCCATGCCCATCTCGCGACTTTCGCGGATCGGCTGGCCGCTGTCCAGCGTCTCCAGCACCGCGATCAGGCGGGCGCGCTGGCGGATCAGCCGGGCCAGCGTGCGCAGATGCCGCGCCCGCGCCGCCCCGCCCAGCCCGGCCCATTTCGGCTGCGCCCGGCGCGCGGCGGCCACGGCGTCCTCCAACTCTCCGGGGGTCGCGGCGGTCAGCATCGCCAGCCCCTCGCCCGTGGCGGGGTTCCGCGCCTCGACCCCCGCGCGCGGCTCGGTGATCCGGCCCGCGATGAACAGCCCGAACCGGTTCCCGTGCCCCGCCAGCCAGTCAAGCGCCTCGGCCGGGCTTTCGGGGGCGGGGCCATAGTCCATCGTCTGCATCAGCTCGGAAACGCTCATCCCGTCACCCCATCGGATGCCGCCACGCGGCCGAAGGGGCGCCGGTGACATGCTGTTCGATCTGTCGCTCGATATCGCCCAGAAGCGACGAGGCGCCAAAGCGGAACAGGTCGGGCGACAGCCAGCGATCCCCCAGTTCCTCCTTGATGAGCGCGAGCCAGACAAGCGCCTCCTTCGCCGTGGAAATCCCGCCCGCGGGCTTGAACCCGACCCGCTGGCCGGTGGCTGCGTGATAGGCGCGGATCGCGCGCAGCATGGTCAGGCCGACGGGCAGGGTGGCGTTCACCGGTTCCTTGCCGGTCGAGGTCTTGATGAAATCCGCCCCCGCCATCATGCACACAAGGCTTGCGCGCGCGACATTCGTCAAGGTCCCCAACTCGCCCGTGGCAAGGATCGTCTTCAGATGCGCCGGGCCACAGGCCGCGCGAAAGGCGGCCACCTCGTCGTAAAGCGCGGCCCAGTCGCCCAGCAGCACATGGCGGCGCGAAATCACGATGTCGATTTCCGCGGCCCCCGCCGCCACCGATGCCTCGATCTCGGCCAGCCGCGTGGCCATCGGCGACAGCCCCGCGGGAAACCCCGTGGACACCGCCGCCACCGGAATGCCCGAGCCCCGCAGCGCGGCCAGCGCGGGCGCGATCATCTCGTGATAGACGCAGACCGCCGCGGTGGTCAGCCCGTCCACCCCCAGCGCGTCCAGCAGATCGGCGCGCACCGGCTGGCGGGCCTTGGCACAGAGCCGATGCACCCGCCCGGGCGTGTCATCGCCCGCCAGCGTGGTCAGGTCGATCAGGCCGACCGCCCGCAGCAGCCACGCCACCCGATGCACCCCCGTCACCGGCCGACAGGCGGGCAGGCTGGCGCAGCGCCGCTCGGCCGCCGGGCGGTTGACCCGGGCCGTCCGCAGCCAGTCCATGTCCAGCGGCAGGCCCCGATTGCGCGCATGGCTGACAAGCGGCAGCGCGGCGTGGGGCGGTGTTTCGGTTCGGGGGGCGTCTGGGGGCACGGCGGCGGGCACCTGTCGTGGGCGTTCCGCTCTTGGTCGCATGGAGGCACCCGGCTTGGCAAGCGGGGCGGGGCGGGGCGCCTCAGAGCGTCAGGAAATAATCGTCATGGGCGCGCCAATAGGCCACCAGATCCGCAGCCCGCG
>NZ_DSDD01000188.1:0-32009 GCF_011048875.1 Rhodovulum sp. | reverse complement strand
TGTATGTTCCTTTCAGGATCACAGCAGAGGCGGGCGGGTTGCCCGCAAGAGGAGCCCCCCAATGGCTGATACCCAAGACTTCACCAAGATGATGCAGGACATGATGTCGGCATTCTCGATGGATCCGACCGCCATGCAGGACGCGTTCAAGACCCAGGCCGCGCTGACCGAGAAGATGTCGAAGGTCGCGCTGGAAGCGGCCGAGAAATCGACCGAGATCTCCGCCAAGTGGACCAAGGACACGCTGGCCAAGTTCGGCGAAGTGGCCACCGTCAAGGATGAGCCCACCGACTACACCAAGTCGCTGACCGATTTCGCCTCCGCCTCGGCCGAGATGGCTGCCGAAAACATGGCCGCCTTCGCCGAAGTCGCCAAGAAGGTGCAGATGGAAACCGTCGAGCTGATGCTGGCCGCGGGCAAGGACTTCTCTCGGGACGCCACCACGGCGATGAAGAAAGCCACCACCACCGCGACGAAGACCGTCAAGAAGGTCGCCACCCCGGCGGTGTGAACCACATATTCGAATTAGCCTCGACTCCTCCTCCCTGTCGAATGGTCAATACTGGGGCGGGCCTTGTGCCTGCCCTTTCTTTTTGGCTTTGCAGCGCATAAGCTTGGCTGCGCCGCTCTGCGGCATTGCCATCGAGGGAGGTCCGCCAGTGACCGACGCGAAAGATCCGCTGCTGATCAAGCGCTATGCCAGCCGTCGTCTCTACAACACCGAGACGAGCGATTACGTCACGCTGGAGGATATCGCCAAGGTGATCCGCGAGGGCCGCGAGGTGAAGGTCGTCGATCTTAAAAGCGGCGACGACCTGACCCGGCAATACCTGCTCCAGATCATCGCCGAGCATGAAAGCAAGGGCGAAAGCGTGTTGCCGATCAACGTTCTGACGGATCTGGTGCGCAGCTATACCACCTCGGCCCATTCGATCGTGCCCCAGTTCCTCGCGCAAAGCTTCGACATGCTGCGCGAGAGCCAGTCGAAGATGATGGAGAACATGGGACGGATGAACCCGATCGCCGCCATGCCCGGCTTCGAGGCGCTGAAGGCGCAGCAGGAGGCGTTCCTCAAGGCGATGACCGGGGGCTGGGCAAGCGCCAGCTCCGGATCCGCGCGCGACGACGAGGACGAGGGCGCGGACCGCGCCGAATTGGAAGATATCCGCCGCGAGCTGGCCGAGTTGCAGCGCAAGCTGTCCCAGCTGAACGGCTGATCCGCCTCAGGTGCCGTAGGCGCGGGTCTCGATGCCCTTCACCGCTTCGGCCGCGGCAACCAGCGCATCCGCAATCAGATCGAGTTCCGCACGGGTCAGCCTGGCCGGCAGGCGGGTATCGCAGGCCCGCATCAGCATCGCGCGCGTTCCTGGCAGGTCGGGCAGCGGCCCTTCGATGAACTGCCAGTTCCAGAAGGCGCGGGCATTGTCCCGGCTCAGCCCGAAGACCTGCACCGAAACGCCGCGCGCTGCGGCCTCATTCTGGAAGGCGACGGCCTCGGCATCGCTCTCGAAGCCAACCAGGTTGAACTGGATCGAGTCGGGCGCGCGGGTTTCGGGGGGCAGGGGGGGCGGCACGTCGAACCACGGGCAGGCGTTCAGCTGCTCCGCGACGTGATCGTGGTTTGCCCGCCCGTCGCGCACGCGGCGGTCGATCTCGGGCAGTTGCGGACGGATCACCGCGGCCGACAGGTTCTGCATCCGCATGTTGTAAAGCGGCAGGCGGTTCTGCCAGCGGGCAAAGCTGTTCAACAGCCCGTCATGTTTCTTCCAGTTATGCTCATAGGCGCCCGACATGATGACCGCGCGCGCCGCAAGGTCGGGGTCGTCGGTGGCCATCATGCCGCCTTCGCCCGCGTTCACCAGCTTGTAGGACTGGAAGCTGAAGCAGCCGATGGCGCCCAGCGTGCCGATCCTGCGGCCATGCCAGAGCGCGCCCAGCGAATGGGCCGCATCCTCGATCACCGGGATCTGGCGTTCCGTGCATAGCGCAAGGATCGCGTCCATGTCCGAGGTATGGCCGCGCATGTGGCTGATGAGGACGGCGGCGATGCCGATGTCGAGTTTTGCGGCGAAATCGTCGATGTCGATCCGGTAATTCGCGCCGACCTCGACCAGCACGGGCTGGCAATCGGCATGGATCACCGCCGAGGGTACGGCAGCGAAGGTGAAGGCGGGGATCAGGACGCGCGCGCCGCGCGGCAGGTCCAGCGCCTTGAGCGAGAGAAACAGTGCCGCCGAACAGGACGAGACGGCGACGGCGAAGCGCGTGCCCATCAGGGTCGCGAACTCGCGCTCCAGCAGCGTCACAGGCGCATCGGCAGCGGCGTTGTAGCGGAACAGGTCGCCCGATTGCAACAGCCGGTCGATCTCGGCCCGCGCGGCCTCGGGGATCGGTTCGGCGTCGTGAACATTGGGGGCGAGGGGCATGGGTTCGCCTTTCCTGAACTGCGCTTTCGGATGTCCTGTAAAGGAAAGCCCGGCCGCGGACAATGCCGCGCCAGGGGTCAGATGCCCAGCCGGTCGCGCAGGCCGAACCACGCCATCGCCAGCGCCAGAAGCGGGCTGCGCAGCGCAGCGCCGCCCGGGAAGGGGGGGCAGGGCAGGCGGGCGAGCGTGTCGAAGTCCTCGCTCCGGCCGCCTTGCGCGGCCTCGGCCAGCAAGCGGCCCGCAAGGGTGGCCAGCGCCACCCCATGCCCGGAATAGCCGCCCGCCGACAGGATGCCCGGCGCAGGCGCGGCAAGATGGGGCAGGCGGGTGCGGGTGATCGCCAGCGTGCCGCCCCAGGCATGGGTCAGGGCCACATCCGCCAGATGCGGAAAGACCTGAAGCATCGGCTTGCGCACCTTGGCGCGGATGTCATCGGGGAAGCGGTAGCCATAGCTTTCACCGCCGCCGAACAGAAGCCGCCGGTCCGGTGTCAGTCGGAAGTAATTGACCACGAAGCGGCTGTCGGCCACTGCGATGTCGCGTGCCAGCACCGTTGTCGCGCGCGCGCCGAGCGGTTCGGTCGCGACGATGAAATTGTTGATCGGCATGACCCGGGCGGCCACATGCCGGTCAAGCCCGCCCAGATAGCCGTTCGCCGCCAGGATCACCCGGTCGGCCGTCACGCGGCCGCTTTCGGTGAACACGACGGGCCGCGTCCCCGGCGCGATGCGCCGGACCAGCGTGCCCTCATGCAGATGCGCCCCGGCCGCGACGGCGGCCCGCGCCAGCCCCAGCGCATAGGCCAGCGGGTTCAGATGCCCTGCACCCCAGTCAATCACCCCGCCGCGATAGGCGGGCGATCCCACCAGCGCGCGCATCTCGTCCCGGGTCAGCGGCTCGACCAGATCGTAGCCATAGTCGCGGCGCAGCTTTTCGGCATAGGCATGTGCGTCCGTCACACCGCGCGCGGTCCATTCGGCATAGGCCACGCCGGGGCGGTAGTCGCAGCCGATGGCGTGCCGCGCGATCAGATCGGCAACCAGCGCGCGCGCATCCTCGGCCAGATGCCAGAGTCGGGTGGCGGCCGCATCGCCCAGCATCCGCTCCAGCGCGTCCTGATGCAGCCGCTGGCCCGATCCGACCTGCCCGCCATTGCGCCCCGAGGCGCCGAAGCCCATCCGATGCGCCTCGACCAGCACGACATCGGCCCCGGCCTCGGCTGCGTGCAGCGCCGCCGACAGCCCGGTATAGCCGCCGCCCACCACGCAGATATCCGCCCGCATGTCGCCCCTGAGCGGCGGGAAAGGGTCCAGCGGCGGCGTGACCTCGGCATACCAACTTGCCGGCCAGGCGCCGCGGCGGTCGTTGGCGAACAGAAGGTTCATACGTTCAGCAAGAGATGCTCGCGTTCCCACGGGCTGATGACCTGCAGGAACTCCTTGTATTCCAGTGTCTTGACGCTTTCATAAACGACGCAGAACTCCTCGCCCAGAACCTCGCGCATCGCCGGGGACGCGCGGAAAAGGTCCAGCGCCTCGGACACGTTGCGCGGGATCGACTCGTCGCCGGAATAGGCGTCGCCCTTGTATTCGGGTTTGGGCTGGGCGCCCTCGACCAGGCCCAGATAGCCGCAGGCCAGCGACGCCGCGATGCCCAGATAGGGGTTGCAATCCATCCCGGCCAGCCGGTTCTCGACCCGGCGTGCCTCGGGTTCGGCGACCGGCACGCGCAGCCCGGTGGTGCGGTTGTCGCGCCCCCATTCCAGATTGATCGGTGCGGCAAAGTCGGGGACATAGCGGCGATAGCTGTTCACATAGGGCGCAAGCACCGCGACGACCGATGGCATATGCGTCTGCAACCCGGCGATGAAATGCATGAAGGCCGGGCTTTCGCGGCCATCGGATTCCGAGAAGATGTTGCGGCCCGTCACCGTCTCGACCACCGAATGGTGGATATGCATGGCCGAACCGGGCTCGTTCTCGATCGGCTTGGCCATGAAGGTGGCGTAGCAGTCATGCCGCAGCGCCGCCTCGCGGATCAGTCGCTTGAAGAAGAAGATCTCGTCGGCCAGCCGCACCGGATCGCCATGGCGCAGGTTCAGTTCCACCTGACCGGCGCCGCCTTCTTGCAGGATGCCGTCGATCTCCAGCCCCTGGGCCTCGGCGAAATCGTAGATGTCGTCGATCACCGGGCCGTATTCGTCCACCGCGCTCATCGAATAGGCCTGCCGCGCGGCGGCCTTGCGGCCTGACCGGCCGATCGGCGCCTCCACCGGCTCGGCGGGGTTCGGGTTGCGCGCGACGAGGAAGAATTCCATCTCGGGGGCGACGATTGGTTTCCAGCCGCGCGCATTGTAAAGCCCGACGATCCGTTTAAGCACGTTGCGCGGCGCGATGGAAACCGGATTGCCCGCCTGATCGGAAATGTCGTGGATCACCTGAAGCGTCAGGTCGGCCGTCCAGGGCGCAGCCGTCGCGGTGGTGAAATCCGGCGTCAGGATCATGTCGGGTTCGATGAAGGCCTGGCCCGGAATGTAGGTCCAGTCGCCGGTGATCGTCTGCAGGAAGATCGAGTTCGGCAGATAGAACCGGGCCTGGGTGGCGAATTTCGAGGCAGGCATCGCCTTGCCGCGGGCGACACCTGCAAGATCGGCGACGATGCATTCCACCTCGTCGGGTTTGCGCCCGCCAAGATAGGCCGTCGCGGCCTCGGGAAGCTGGTCGAGCCAGTGGGGCATCGGATTAGCGCCTTTCGGTGAAGAACCGCGCGATGCGCGCGGCCATGGCATTGGAATCGGTGGGCAGGTCCAGCCGCGCGCGCGCCTCGGCCAAAACGGGCTCGGGCACCAGCCCCGGCGCCCGGGTCTGCATCAGGCCGACGATGAAGCCCCGGTCGAATTCGGGATGCGACTGGACGGAAAAGGCCCGGTCGTCATAGATCAGCGCGGCATGGGCGCAGAAATCGTTGCAGCCGACGGTCCGGGCGCCTTCGGGCGGGCGGAGCACCTGGTCCTGGTGCCAGGCGTTCAACCGGTAGGTCCGCCCCTCGATACGGTAATCGGTCGGCCCGACCGCCCAGCCGTCCGCGAATTTCTCGACCTGTCCGCCGAGCGCCCGGGCGATGATCTGATGGCCGAAACAGATGCCCACGACCGGAACCGAGGCTTCCATTGCGGCGCAGATGAACCCTTCCAGCGGCGGGATGAAGGGATGGTCCTCGTAGACGCCATGGCGCGAGCCGGTGATCAGCCAGCCGCCCGCGTCAAGGGGCGAGGCGGGAAAGTCCATCGCCTCGACATCATGGGTGACGAAGTCGAATCCGTGGCCCGCAAGCAGGTGCGTGAACATGTCGGGATAATCGCCATACGCTGCCCGAAGACTTTCGGGCGCATGGCCGGTCTGCAATATGCCGATCCGCATTTCGGGGTCTCTGGTCTATGCGCTGCCAGCCTAGTCAGCGGCCCGGGGACGGACAACCCCCTCCATGGACGTCTCGTCCGCTCTTTCTTTCCGGTCCTTCTTCTGGCCCCAAATATCCCGGGGGGAGTCCGAAGGACGGGGGGCAGCGCCCCCCGCCCGGTCGCCCGGCGCAAGCCGGGCGAAATCCCTCCGGATGTCTGCCCCGTCAGACCGTGTCGAGGTAAAGCGCAAGGCGGGCGTCTTCATCCAGGTCGGCCACCCGGCGCGCCTCCTGACGCTTGGTCATCGCGAGGTTTCGGATCAGGCCAGGCGCGAAGATCCGCGCGATCAGCGGGCTGGCCTCGAAGGCGTCGATCGCGCCCTCCCAGCAGGTCGGGATCTGGGGCAGATCCTGCAGATAGGCGTTGCCGGTGACCGGCGGGGGTGGCGTCAGATCGTCCTCGATGCCGATCAGCGCCGCGCCCAGAACCGCCGCGATCAGCAGATAGGGGTTGATGTCGCCGCCGGCCACGCGATGTTCGATGCGGCGTGCGCGCGGGCTTCCGCCGGGGATGCGCAGCGCCGCGGTGCGGTTCTCCTGCGCCCAGCAGATCCGTGTCGGCGCATGTGCCCCGGGCACCAGCCGCTCATAGCTGTTGGCATGCGGCGCCAGCACCAGCGTCATGTCGGGCAGCGCGGCAAGACAGCCTGCGACCGCGGCGCGCAGCCGTCCGGGGCCATCCGGGCGGGCATCGTCGAAAAGGTTGGCGCCCGTGCCATCGAGCACCGAGAAATGCATGTGCAGCCCATTGCCCGCATGGTCGGGATAGGGCTTGGCCATGAAACTGCCCGCCATCCCGTGCCGCCGCGCCAGTCCCTTGACCAGCATCTTGAAGAGCCACGCATCATCCGCGGCGTTCATCGCCGGGCCGTGCATCAGGTTGACCTCGAATTGGCCCATCCCCGCCTCGGAAATCGCGGCATCCGCCGGGATGTCCATCGCCTCGCATGCGTCGTAGAGATCGGTGAAGAAGCCGTCGAAGGCGTCGAGCGTGCGCAGGCTCAGGATCTCGGCCGCCTCGCGCCGCTTGCCCGAGCGCGGCGAGCGGGGCGGTTGCAGGACGCTTTCGCTGTCGTCGACGAGGTAGAATTCCAGCTCGGTGGCGACCTGCGGCTGCCAGCCACGCGCGGCATAGGCATCCAGCACCCGCGCCAGCGCCTGGCGCGGGCAGCCCTCGAAGGGCGCGCCGTTCTCGGTGAACATCCAGACAGGCAACAGGGCACTAGGCGACTCGAGCCAGGGCATCGGCACGACGCCACGTCCCGTGGGGCGCAGGACGCCATCGGCGTCGCCCGTCTCGAAGACCAGCGGGCTGTCCTCGATATCCTCGCCCCAGATGTCGAGATTGAGCGCCGAAAGCGGAAAGCGTGCGCCCTCCTCGGCGGTCTTGGCGGCAAAGCGCGCGGGCAACCGCTTGCCCCGCGCCTGACCGTTCAGGTCGCACGCACCGATGCGGATCGTGCGCACTTCGGGATGGGTGTCGAGCCAGGCGATCATCGCACGACCTGCGGGCGGATGCGCAACCGGGGACGGGCCTCGGGCGGCAGGTGGCGGTTCAGGCGGCGATTGATCAGTCCGAAGATCGCAATGATGACAAGCGTCATCAGGATGAAGTAGCCCGCCACGATCGGATAGGCGACGAAGGGGTTGAAGGTCTTGTCGGCGAAATATTTCGCGTAGTAGAGCGCGTCGCCCTTCTGCTGCCAGGCCGGGAAGCCGGAGAAAAAGACCAGCGTGGTGGCGTGGAACAGGAAGATCGCCTCGTTGGTATAGGCGGGCCAGGCAAGCCGCAGCATCGTGGGCCAGACCACCCGGCGAAACCGCGCCCAGCCCGACAGGCCATAGGCGTCGGCGGCCTCCAGATCGCCCCTGGGCACCGAGCGGAGTGCGCCATAGAAGATCTCGGCCGTATAGGCGGCGGTGTTCAGGAACAGCACGATCAGCGCCCCCGCCCAGGCCCGTGTCAGCCAGCGGGTTTCGGCGGTGATCTCGACGAAGATCAGGTCCAGCGTGAGGCCCGCCTTGGGCAGCAGCACGAACGCCTCGTAGGCAAGGAAGAACTGGATGAACAGCGGTGAGCCGCGGAAGACGAAGATGAACCATTCCGCGGGCTTGCGCAGGGCGACCAGCGGGCTGAGCCGCGCCAGCGCCACGGCGGTCGCAAGGAAGAACCCCGCAAGCAGCGCGAACAGGCCGAAATAGACGTTCCAGATCATCCCCGAGCCGATCAGGGTGACCTGTTCGCAAAGGGTAAAGCCCGAACGCGGCAACACACGCTCGCCGATCCCGACCGAGCGCAGCGCGTAATCCTGTATGGTCTGAAGACAGCTCATGCGGCGGCCTTGCGCTGGGCTTCGCCCGCCAGCGTCGCCTGACCATGCGAAAGCCGCGCGTTCAGTCGGCCCAGCATCACCTCGGAAATCTTGGTCAGCCCCAGATAGAACACCAGAAGCCCGAGGAAGTAATAGATCCGCCAGTCGGGATGGGGATAGGCATAGATCGAGGTCTTGGCCCCGCCCAGTTCCCGTGCCCAGTAGACGATGTCCTGCACCCCCAGCAGGAACAGCAGCGGCGTGGCCTTGATCAGGATCATCCACAGGTTCGACAGGCCGGGCAGCGCAAAGATCCACATCTGCGGCACCAGGATGCGCCAGAAGGCCTGGGCGTGGGTCATGCCATAGGCCTCGGCGGTTTCGATCTGGGCACGCGGCACCGCGCGCATCGCACCATGCAGCACATTCGCGGCGAAAGCGCCGAAGACCACCGCGAAGGCCGTGACCGCCAGCGCGAACCCATAGGTGTCATGCACCCATTGCGGGCTGGTCGACAGAGGCAGCTTGGCCTGGGCGCAGACCACGAAATCGCTGCCGCGCCGGACGGGTTCGGTCCAGTCGGGGCAGATCGTCTTGTGCCGGACCCATTCCAGCGCCTGGTCCAGTGCGATCGGCACGAAGAGGAAGAAGATGATGTCGGGCACGCCGCGCACCATCGCCGTATAGCCCCGGCCCAGCCATTGCACCGGCCAGAGCCGCGAGCGTGTCGCCATCGCTCCCGCGAAGCCGAAGGCCAGCGCCGCAGGCGCGGTAATCGCAAGCAGCAACATGACCGTGCCGAACGAGGCATAGAAGGCTATGTGCTTGCCGCTGGTCAGGTAGCAGGCAAGCCAGTGAAGCCCTTCGAGGGTGGACGGATCGGCGCATGAGGCGAACATGGCGGGTCAGGGGCGGCACGCGGCCGCCCCGCTCATCGGGTCAGAACAAGGGCGATTCGGCGCCGAGCCACTTGGCGATCAGCGCGTTCAGCGTGCCGTCATCCTTCATCGACTGGATCGCCGCGTCGAACTTGTCGCGCAGTTCGGGGTCGGACTTGCGGAACGCTGCCCCGATGCCGCCGTCAAGCTGCACATCCTCGCCAACGAAGACCAGATCGCCCTCGGCCACATAGGGAGACAGGAAATCCTTGTCCGCCAGCGCCGCATCGGCCTCGCCCTTGCGCACGGCCGCGATCGTGTCCTCGGGATTGGCGAATTCCAGCAGCGTTGCGCCGGTATCGACCACATGATTGGCGTGAATCGTGCCGGTCTGGGCCGCGACCACGCCGCCCTCGATATCGGCATCCTCGGCCAGGCCGACATAGGACGAGACCGAGGGGGGCGTGTATTCCTGAGCAAAATCAATCACCTGCTTGCGCTCGTCCGTGATGCTCATGCTGGCGATGATGACGTCGTAATTGCCCGAGAGGAGGTTCGGAATGATCGAATCCCAGTCATTCGTGACCCAGACGCAGTTCAGCGCGGCGCGCTTGCACAGCTCGTCGCCCAGTTCGCGTTCGAACCCGTCGACCTCGCCGTTGTCGTTGATGAAATTGTAGGGAGGATAGGCGCCTTCGGTGCCAAGGCGGACGACATCCTGTGCAAGGGCAAGGCCCGCCGAAAACGCAAGCGCGGCGGTGCCGAGGATCAGGGACTTCATGGTTACTCTCCCGTTGGTCTGGTTGGGCGGTTCAGGCCGCCACGGTTGCACTTAGAAACTGCTTGAGACGCTCGGACCTTGGCGCGCCGAACAACTCGTCGGGCGGGCCTTCTTCCTCGATCAGGCCCTGATGCAGGAAGATGACATGGTCCGACACATCCGCCGCCAGCCGCATGTCATGGGTGACCAGGATCATCGTGCGCCCCTCCTCGGCCAGCACCTTGATGACCCGCACCACCTCCTGTTGCAACTCGGGGTCGAGCGCCGAGGTCGGTTCGTCGAACAGAAGCGCGCGCGGCTGCATCGCCAGTGCCCGCGCGATCGCGGCGCGCTGCTGCTGGCCGCCCGAAAGCTGCGCAGGCCAGGCATCGGCCTTGTCGCCGATCCCCACCTTGTCGAGCAGCGCGCGGGCGCGGATCTCGACCTCGGCCCGATCCTCGCCCAGCACGGAGATTGGGGCCTCCATCACGTTCTGGAGAATGGTCATGTGCGCCCAGAGATTGAACTGCTGGAACACCATCGACAGGTTGGTGCGGATGCGGATGACCTGACGGCGGTCGGCGGGTTGGCGGTTCGGGCCGATGCCGCGCCATGTGACGGGCTCGCCCTCGAACAGGACCTCGCCCTGCTGGCTGTTCTCGAGCAGGTTGGCGCAGCGCAGAAGCGTCGACTTGCCCGAACCGGACGAGCCGATCAGCGAGACGACATCGCCCCGATGCGCGGCAAGGCTCACGCCCTTGAGGACCTCCAGAGCGCCATAGCTCTTGTGAAGGTCGCGGATTTCAAGGACGGGCGGTGTTGCGTCTGTCACGAAGGGTGGCTTTTGTTGCTTGACGGCCCCGAAGTAGGGCGCGATTCCGCTGCGATTGCAACGGGGAACCGACGGAAGGCGCGGGCTGCGCCCAGGATTTGGGCAGTTGCGTCCGATCCGCTCGCCCTTGGGTTTTGCACGCCTTTCAGCTGCTGCGCCGGCTCTCGGCCCGGTGGCGGGCCAGCGCGCTGTCGCGGTCGTTCACGCCCAGCAGGTTGGCCACCAGTCGCAACAGCCCGTCCTCGGCCTCGTCACGGATGCCATCGGCCAGAACCACGTCCCACAGCGACTCGATCACGCCTTCGCGCTCCTCGTAGGGCACGGCGTCCTTGATCGCGCGGGTGAAGCGGACGGTATCGGGTGCCTCGGCTTCCAGCGCCTCGGCCCGCAGGCGCAGGGCATGGGCGTCCGCAGGTGGCAGGCCGTAGCGGGCGGCAAGAATGCGGTCGATCCGCTCGGCCTCTTCACGGGCGTATTCGCCATCGGCGCGCGCAATGCGCACCAGAAGCGCGCCCAGCGCGAGGCGCGCATCGCCATCGGGCAGGCGGTCGGGGTCGGGCCGGAACAGCCGACTGAGAAAATCGGTGAACATGGGGGTGATATACGATGCCTGCGCGCGTCGGAAAAGCGGGTTCAGCCCTCGTAGCCCGCGACGATTACCAGATCGCCCTCGGACACGGGGTCGCGCAGGGCGCGGGCGGCCTGGTAGGCGGGGCTGTCATAGCAGGCCAGCGCGGCCTCGAGGCTGGGAAACTCGATCACCACGGTGCGCCTGCGCGCAGCGCCCTCGCGCAGCTGCTGCTCGCCGCCCCGCACCAGAAAGCGCGCGCCGTATTCGGCGAAGGGCGCGGTGTTGGCCGCCTTGTAGCGTTCATAGGCCTCTGCGTCATGCACGTCGACATGGGCGACCCAGTATCCCTTGGGCATGGTCTTCATCCTTTCAGACTGGCGAACAGGGCGGTGAGGCGGGCGGCCTCGTCTTGCGCGCCCCAGGGCGGGTTGGCGATGAACATGCCCGAGCCGATCAGGCCATGTCCCGGCCGCGCCGGGGGAAAGCGGACCTGATGATCCAGCGCGTCCGGGAAGGATTCGCAAAGCGCGGCGATCATCGGGGCATGCGGCGCGGCGGGCAGGATCGGATACCACAGCGCCAGCGTGCCCACCGCCCATTTGCGGTGGATCGCTGCAAGGTGGCCGGGGATCGCGGCATAATCGGCCTTCACCTCGAAGCTGGGGTCGATCAGCATCAGCCCGCGCCGGGGCGTGGGCGGTACCAGCGCGCGGGCAGCGCGAAAGCCGTCCTCTGGGCGCAGATGCGAACCGAACGGGGCCATGACCTGCGACAGCGCCTGATATTCCTGCGGATGCAGTTCGGCCAGGTGCATCACGTCGCCCTTGCGCAGCGACAGCGCGGCCAGAAGCGGCGAGCCGGGATAGGCGGTCGGGCCGAACCGCGCGCGGATCTCGACCAGGCGCCGCCGGTAGGGGTGGTCGGCGGGCAGCCGTCCCTCAAGCGCACCGATGCCCGCTGCTGCCTCGCCGGTCCTGACCGCCTCGGGCGCGGCAAGATCGTAGAGACCGCGCCCGGCATGGGTCTCGATATAGCTCAGCGGCTTGTCCTTGCGGGTCAGGTAGTCGAGCATCGCGCATAGAAGCGCGTGCTTGTGCACATCGGCCAGGTTTCCCGCGTGATAGATATGCTGGTAGGAGAGCATCGCCCTAGACCAGCCGCGACACCTCGACCGCGGCGCGCACGAAATCGGCGAACAGGGGATGCGGGGCGAAGGGTTTGGATTTCAGTTCGGGATGGAACTGAACGCCGATGAACCAGGGGTGATCCTTCCATTCGACGATCTCGGGCAGGCGGCCATCGGGCGACATGCCGGAAAAGACCAGCCCGCAGGCCTCCAGCTTGTCGCGATACTTGATGTCCACCTCGTAGCGGTGGCGGTGGCGTTCCTCGATCACGGTGGCGCCATAGATCCCGGCCACCTTCGAACCGGCTGCCAGATGCGCGGTGTAGCTGCCCAGCCGCATCGTGCCGCCCTTGGTGTCATCGGCCTTGCGGATGACGGTCGCGTTGCCCTGCACCCATTCCTTGAGGTGATAGACGACCGGCGTGAACCGCTTGCGGCCCGCCTCGTGGTCGAATTCCTCGGACCCCGCATCGGCCAGATGCGCCACGTTCCGCGCCGCCTCGATCACCGCCATCTGCATGCCGAGGCAGATGCCGAGATAGGGGATTTGCCGGGTGCGGGCGAATTCGGCGGCCTTGAGCTTGCCTTCGGTGCCGCGTTCCCCGAACCCGCCGGGCACGAGGATCGCGTGGAACCCCTCGAGCCATGGCGAGGGGTCTTCGCGCTCGAATAGCTCGGCGTCGATCCATTCGGCCTTGACCCGCACCCGGTTGGCCATGCCGCCATGGGTCAGCGCCTCGGCGATGGATTTGTAGGCGTCCTCGAGCTGGGTATATTTCCCGACGATGGCCACCCGCACCTCGCCCTCGGGATTGAAGATACGGTCGGAGACGTCCTCCCATTTGCCCAGGTCGGGCTTGGGCGCGGGGCTGATCTGGAAGGCATCCAGAACCGCCTGGTCCAGCCCCTCGCGATGATAGGCCAGCGGCGCCTCGTAGATCGACTTCAGGTCCTGCGCGGCGATCACGGCATCTGGGCGGACGTTACAGAACAGCGCCAGCTTCTCGCGCTCCTTCTCGGGGATCGGCCCTTCGGAGCGGCAGACCAGCACATCGGGCGCGATCCCGATCGAACGCAGTTCCTTGACCGAATGCTGGGTCGGCTTGGTCTTCAGCTCGCCCGAGGCGCGAATATAAGGTAGCAGCGTCAGGTGCATGAAGATGCACTGGCCGCGCGGCCTGTCCTGGCTGAATTGGCGGATCGCCTCGAAGAAGGGCAGGCCCTCGATATCTCCGACCGTGCCGCCGATCTCGCACAGCATGAAATCGACCTCGTCCTCGCCGATGCGGATGAAGTCCTTGATTTCATTCGTGACGTGAGGGATCACCTGGATCGTCTTGCCCAGGTAGTCGCCCCGGCGTTCCTTTTCCAGCACGTTGGAATAGATGCGGCCCGACGAGATCGAGTCGGTCGCACGCGCCGAAACGCCAGTGAAGCGTTCATAGTGGCCAAGGTCCAGATCGGTCTCGGCGCCATCATCCGTGACGAAGACCTCGCCATGCTCGAACGGGCTCATCGTGCCGGGATCGACATTCAGGTAGGGGTCCAGTTTCCTGAGCCGCACGGTAAAGCCGCGTGCCTGCAACAACGCCCCGAGCGCCGCCGAAGCCAGCCCCTTGCCGAGCGACGAAACCACCCCGCCGGTGATGAAGATGAAGCGTGCCATAGGCTTGGCGACCCCCGTGATGCTTGTCGTTTCACTGCCCGATTCGGCGTCGAGCCGCCGCGGTATCACGGGACTCGACATATAGCCGATTGCGCGCGCCGCCGCAACCGGACCGCTAGATGCTGTTAAGGATTTGGGTTTTGCCTCAATCCCTTGTGGGATTTCGGCGGCGCGATCTGCCCGCCCGGACCCGGGCGGGGATCAGTCGGCCCGCGGCGGCAGCAGAGGCGAGATGTCGTCCGGCGCAACCGGCGGGGGCGGCAAAAGCTCCTCGCCTTCGGGCAGACCCGATGTGCCGGGATCCGGCACGGGCGCCTCGACCGGGGCGGGCGCGCCGCGGACGCGGTCAAGGACCGAGACCCCGGCGGCGTTCTGTGCGGCGATGATGGTCAGTGTGATCGAGGTGCCGATGAAGCAGATCGCGAAGAACCAGGTCAGCTTGCCCAGCGGCGTCGACGGTGCGCGGCCGGTGACCGCACCGCCGCCGCCCATTCCGAGGCCACCCCCTTCGTTGCGCTGCAACAGCACGATGCCGATCAGGCAAAGCGCCAGGATCAGGTGGACGATGAGGATGACGTTTTCCATGCGAGGCGGCCCCGGGCTTGGTCTGGCGGTCTACCTAAGCCCAACGGGCCGCCCCCGCAACCCCTTCAGGCCTGAGCCGTCCTGGTCTCTGGTTTCCTGGCGGCCGCGCTCTTCTTGGCCGGCGCCTTGGTCCCGCGGCGCCAACCCATCGCGCTGGCCAGGATCAGCGACAGCACCGCTATGCCGCCCCAGATATTGGTCGCGCTGACAACCGGCTCGACGATGCCCTTGTCGATCAGGATGTAGCTCAGAAGGCCGAAGATGATGACGACAAGGAACAGGCCCACGACACCCAGCGCGCGCAGCGCGCCGATGATGTAGACCAGAAACGCGATGGCGAGCATGGCGCCGAGCCCGATCACCAAGGACCTCTGGTCACCTTCGAAGTTCGCCTGCGCCCAGGTCGTGTAGTTGTATTGGGTCGGGTTGTAGGCGGCTGCCAGAAGGATTGCGGCAATCGCCCAACGAAGCAGAAATCCGGACATTTCTCGTCCTCCGTGGTTATATTTCGACAGAAGCCGACTCGCGACAGATTTTACCTCTGGATAGTCCCGTTGCGGCGACAAATGGCCTGCCTCATCGTCGCAGGGACATTCGGACCCGCGGGATGGACGCGAAATCCCGCCGGTCGGCGGTCGGTTCGTGCCGCGGCGGCATTGTCCGAGAAAACCGCTTGCCTCGGCGACCATGGCCGATATACCGGCACGGGTTTGAATCCAGCCAAGCGAGGAAGACCGCCATGGCCAATGTCGTCGTCGTCGGCGCCCAGTGGGGCGACGAGGGGAAAGGCAAGATCGTCGACTGGCTGTCGGAACGCGCGGATGTCGTCGCGCGGTTCCAGGGCGGCCACAATGCAGGCCATACGCTGGTGATCGGCGGCGTTACCTACAAGCTCAATGCGCTGCCCTCGGGCGTGGTGCGGGGCGGCAAGCTTTCGGTGATCGGCAATGGCGTGGTGCTCGATCCCTGGCATCTTCTCAAGGAGATCGAGGCGATCCGGGCCCAGGGCGTCGAGGTCTCGCCCGAGACGCTGATGGTCGCCGAGAACACACCGCTGATCCTGCCCTTTCATGGCGAACTGGACCGTGCGCGCGAGGCGCAGACGGCAGTGGCGAGGATCGGCACGACCGGGCGCGGGATCGGGCCCTGCTACGAGGACAAGGTGGGGCGCCGGGTGATCCGCGTGGCCGATCTGGCCGATGACGCGACACTGGAATTGCGGGTGGACCGGGCGCTGGTGCATCACAATGCCCTGCGCGCGGGGCTGGGCCTGTCCGAGATCGACCGGGACGCGCTGCTGGCCGATCTGCGCGCCATTGCCCCCGAGCTGCTGCGTTATGCCGCGCCGGTCTGGAAGGTGATGACCGAGGCGCGGCGCGCGGGCAAGCGCATCCTGTTCGAGGGCGCGCAGGGGGCGCTGCTGGATATCGACTTTGGCACCTATCCCTTCGTCACCTCGTCGAACACCATCGCAGGCCAGGCCGCCACCGGCACCGGCATGGGGCCGGGGGCGATCGACTTCGTGCTGGGCATCGTCAAGGCCTACACGACGCGCGTGGGCGAGGGGCCGTTTCCGACCGAACTGGACGATTCCGATGGCGAGCGTCTGGGTGAGCGGGGCCGGGAATTCGGCACGGTGACGGGGCGCAAGCGGCGCTGCGGCTGGTTCGATGCGGTCCTCGTGCGCCAGACCTGCGCCACCTCGGGGGTGAGCGGGATCGCCCTGACCAAGCTCGACGTCCTGGACGGGTTCGAGACGCTTCGGATTTGCGTGGGCTATGATCTTGACGGACAGCGGCTGGACTATCTGCCGACAGCCGCCGACCAGCAGGCGCGCTGCGTTCCGATCTACGAGGACCTGCCCGGATGGTCGGACTCGACGGAAGGCGCGCGCACCTGGGCCGACCTGCCTGCCAACGCGATCAAATATGTCCGCCGGGTCGAGGAGTTGATCCAGTGCCCGGTCGCACTACTCTCTACGTCGCCTGAACGTGACGATACGATCCTTGTAACCGACCCCTTCGCAGATTGATGGCCCTGTCCTGGAAAGCCCGCCGCCGCTGGTCGCTCGTGATCCTTCTGATCGGGCTGCCCGCCTATATCATGGTGGCCGTCAGCGTGGTGGCGCTGTTCGACCGTCCGCCATCCTGGCTCGAACCGGTGGTCTATATCACGCTGGGCATCGTCTGGGCATTGCCGTTTCGGTTTGTTTTCCGTGGCATCGGCCAGCCGGACCCGGACGCCTCTGGTGCACCGCCGCGGGTCCGTTCCGACAAGGCGGACCCCGGCGCGGCGCGGGGCAGCGATGTCGATGGGGCGCCGGGCAAGGACAGTTCCGCAGGACGATAGCGTAAACGGGCCTGCGGCGGAGCGATCCGGGGTTCCTGCCTGTCGCTTGCCAAAAAGGGTTGCTCCATGCGCGGTCGATCACGGACCGCGGGGCCGACCCCCAGGAACTTCTCAGGCGTGGCTGCGTGCCGCCTCTGGCGTTTCGCCGTCTGGGGCAAGTGTCGTCAGCACAAACTCTCCGCGCCGGACCTTCCTGAAGGTGCCGTTCCGCAGCAGACCTGCGAAGGCCCGCAGCAACTCTTCGCGCGAGTCCCCCTCGCCAAGGCGGGCCCGCGCAAGCCGCAGCACCTCGGGACGGGTGAAGCGTTCCAGCCCGCGTTCGACCTGCAGATAGGTCGCTGCCGCCTCAAGCAGGTCGGCCATGCCGGTGGGGCCGTATCCTTCCAGGAACCGGGAGAATTCCTGATCGTTGGCTGACTCGGCCTCTGGATTGTCGGCGGCCATGCCGACTTCGGCGTCCGTGGCGGTGACGCGCCGGGGGCGGATCGCCATCGGGGTCTCGCCCGGGTAGGGGGGCGGCATGTCGACGCGCTGTTCCGAGACCAGCATGAGCGGGGCAAGCCGCCGGGGTTCGTCGGTTGCGGCGTCGGACCCGGCCGTACGTTCGCCGCGCACCACCTTGGCCAGCACCTCGCGATAGGGACGGCGCGCGTGCTCGTCCTCGGACCCGGCTGAACGGGCTGCGCCCGACTTGATTTCGGCGAAGGTCGCGGCCACCGCAGCCTTGAGATGCGCGATCGAACTGTGGCGGCGCGTCTGCTCTGCACCGTCGAGCTTGGTGTTCGTCACGTCCCAGATCCGCTGCAATGCGGTCTCGACCCGGGTGGGGGCCTCCGGTTCTTCGTTCGCTGCGTCGGCGGCACCGTCCGCATCGGGCGATGCCTGCGCGGCGGTGGGCAGCTCAAGGGGCGCGGTCTCGTCGCCCTGGACATCGCGGGCCGCGGGCGGCGTTCGCTCCAGGGCGAGGGGCTGATCGAGAAGGAGTGGCGTGTCAACTTCGCGCCGCACCTCCTGCGCCGCTTCGTCATCCGGGGTCCCGGAGTCTCGCAGCGCGATGCCCGCGTGTCCGGCGTCTACCCGCGGCGCGTCCTCGTCCGAGACCTCCTCGCGGGCCGCCGCCGCGGTCACTGCGCCGGTGCCGTCGTTTTCTTCGGGGGCTGACGTGTCGCGAGCCGCCTCGGGGGCCTCGTCCCTGGTGGCGCTGAACTCGGCCCATACGGCGGCAAGCTCGGCCTGAAGCTCGGCCTCGAGCGCATCGGGCAGACGCGCCTCGTCCGGTGTATGCTCCTGCGTTGCGGTCTTGGTCGCAGCCAAGGGACGCAGCGGGGCCTCGGGCCAGCGGGCGACGACATCCTCGCGCTTGAGCTTGAGAACCCGGGCGCGGGCGCGCGGCTTGGCAGGCACGGGATCTGTGGGGGGCGCGATCACGGTCGCGGGGCGGGTGTCGAGAGCGGCGAGAATGCGCGCCCGCGCGCCCGAATCCGTGTCATCGTCACCGTCGTCAGAGAGCGTTGCCTCTGCGACCTGCGCGGGGGGCGTGGCGGGCGCAGCATGCGGGGTTGTCCCCGCAACCGGGTCCGGCGCGGTATCTTGGCCGGTGGCGCGCGGTTCTGCGGCCGGTCCGGCAAACGGTGGCTCCGGCGCTTTTGCAGCCGGATCAGGCGACTTTGGGCCGGGCTGGCCCTCCGCTCGGCGGGCTGCGGGCGTTTCCACCTTGAACCCGGCCTCTGCAAAAGGGGCGGAATATTCGGCCGGGGCGGCGGCGCGCGCGTTTTCGACTACGGCGCGGATGCGCGCGAGCTTGGCTGCGACGGTTTCGGGTTCGTCGGAAGGGCGCAATCCCGGTGCGGCCTGCGGTTGCTCTTCCTGGGTGCGGGTCGGCATCTCGGCAAAGACCCGCGGCGCCTCGGCGGACAGATCGTCGCCTGGCACATTCGCGGGACGAAGCAGGATTCCACCCTCGTCGACGCGGGCCTCGACGCGCTTGCGGATCTCGCGTTCGGCGATGCGCTGCAGCATCGCGGCGTCCGGGCTGGGCGGTTCCGCGCCGAAGAAACGGTCCTCGGCCGCAAGGTCACGGAAATATTCGGCGATGGCCTTCATCGTGTCGAAGGAATCCTCGAACCCTTCGAGGGTGCACGAGAAGGTGCCGTAGGACACCGTAAGTATCTTGCTTGCACCAACCATGTTCGTTCGCTTTCTCCCCCCGCTCATAGCGCGAGTATTTACCATAGGCTCCTTCCTAAAGATGAACAGAAAGTGTTTTTTCGTGGATTTTTCGACGTTTCGGTTGCATTGACCCTGGTCCTGACCCATTGCTGCAAAAATGTTGCCGCGATTGCTCCAGAGTCCCGACCCGATCGCAATCCTCGGGGGAGGTGTCGTTAACCCGAATCAGCTGGCGCGGGTTGTGGGCCTTGTGTCAGACGTGGTGGCTGCCGATGGCGGGGCGGATCACGCGCTTGCCGCCGGGCTGATGCCGCGTCTGGTGATCGGGGATTTCGACTCGATTTCGGATCGGACGCGCGCCGCCTTGCCGGTCGAGCGACTGTACCATGTCACCGAGCAGGAAAGCACCGATTTCGAGAAATGCCTGCGCGCGGTGGCCGCTCCGCTGATGCTCGGTCTGGGCTTCATGGGGGCGCGGATCGACCATGCGCTGGCGGCGATGAACGCGCTGGCGCGTTATCCCGACCGGCGCTGCATCCTGATCGGCGAGGCGGATATCTGTTTTCTCTGTCCGCCGGAGTTGCGCCTTGCCCCGCCGCAAGGCGCGCGGCTGTCGCTGTTCCCGATGGGGCCGGTGCGGGGCGAGAGCGAGGGGCTGCGCTGGCCGATCGCCGGGCTCGACTTCGCGCCGGGCGGGCGGATCGGCACCTCGAACGAGGTCACCGGCCCTGTGACGCTGCGCATCGAGACCGGTGCCATGGTGGTTATCCTGCCCGAGACGGAACTGGAGGCCACCGCCGCGGCGCTCATGGCGCAGGTGGCGGCGGGCGGTTCAGGTGACGCTCGCGCATGAAGACGTAAAGTCCGGCGCCCATGATGATCGCGATGCCCGCCAGGGCCTGGGCGTCGGGCAGATCGTCGAAGATCAGGAAGCCCAGAACGGCAGCGGCGACGATCGCGAGATATTGAAGCGGCGCGATCACCGCGGTGGGCGCGCATCTGAGCGCGGCGCGGATCAAGAGATGCGCGACCATGGCGGCAAGCCCCACCCCGGCGGGCCAGAGCCAGAAGATGCCCCGTGGCATGACCGGGTCGAGCGGGGCGATACCGGACCCTTCGGAGACCGCGAGCAGCGGCAGCACGATCACGCAGGCGTCCAGCGCCGTCCACGCCTGCAGCGCCACCGGATGGGTGTGGCGCGCCACCTGCCGGGTCGCGACCATGTAGCAGGCGAAGAACAAGGCTGTCAGAAGCGGCAGCAGGGCCGCCGCCCCGAAGGCGGCAAAGCTCGGCCCGATCACCAGAAGCGCGCCGACAAAGCCGATGATACAGGCCAGAACCCGCCGCCAGCCCACGGTTTCGCCCAGCACCAGCGCACCCAGCAGCGTCAGGATGAAGGGCTCGACGAAGAAGATCGCGATGGCATCGGCCAGCGGCATCACCCGCAGCGCGGCGAAGAAGGCGGAGGTGGCGGCGAGAATGCGGTCGGGCGCGCGGCTCATCGCGCAGTGATGCACCGGCCCTGCGATCCCGTCCAGCGCCCTGCCCGGTATGCGGGCGGCGGGGCAGGGGGGCGCTGCCCCCCGTCCTTGCGGACTCCCCCCGGGATATTTGAAGCCAGAAGAAGGATGGAAGCTACAGCGCGGTCAGGGGGCTCAGCAGTTCGGCACGTTGACGGCCAGCCCGCCCAGCGCGGTTTCCGCGGCGTTTTCAACCTGTTCGGGGCTGCCGCCCATGACCGCGGCCAGCCCCGCCGCCGCCATCGCCGCGGCCGAGCCGACCTCGGCCTGGCAACCGCATTCGGCGCCCGAAATCGAGGCGTTGCACTTGATGATGCTGCCGATGGCGGCCGCGGTCAGCAGGAAATCCCCGATCTTCGAGGGCTGCGCGCCGGGCACATGATCCAGCCAGTAGCGGATCGTGGCGGGCACAACGCCGGCCGCGTCGTTGGTGGGTGCCGTGACCACGCGCCCGCCGGCGGCGTTTTCCTCGTTCACCGCCATGGCATAGACGCTCATCCAGTCGTTGATCGTGTGCGGCGGCGTCAGGTTCAGCCCGCGTTCGGCGATCAGCGCCTGGTGGATCGCATGTGCCCTGCGGCGTATGTTCAGCCTGCCGGGCAGGGTGCCGTCGGTGGCCAGCCCGCGGTCGATGCAATCGCACATCGCCGTCCAGATCGCCGCAAGCCCGTCTTCAAGCGCGGGGGGGGGCTGCGCCGGGTCAGTTCGTTCTGCCGTTTCATCTGCGCGATGGTCAGGCCGGATCGGGCGGCCATGTCCGGCATCTCGGCCGCGTTGCGAAAGGGGTAGGGGACGGGGGCGCCTGTGCCGTCCTCGGGATCACCGGACGCAAGCTCGGCCGCCGTGCGCACGAAGCCGCCGCCGATGGAATAATAGGTCTCGGTCAGGATCACGTCGCCCTGGGCGTCGGTGGCTGACAGGACCATGCCATTGGCATGGCCCGGCAGCGCGCGGTCGTGGTCGAAGACCAGATCCCGGGCAGGATCGAAGGCGAGCGGGTCCAGCCTCTCGGGCATGACGCGATTCTCTGTCCGGATACGGGCGAGGGCGGCTTCGGCGGCATTGGTATCGCAGGTTTCGGGGCTCACTCCGTCGAGGCCCGGTATGACTGCCCGATCGGTGGCATGCCCGACACCCCTGAAGGCCAGCGAGCCGTGCAACGTCGCGCGCAGGCCATGGGCGCGAAAGGGCGAGGGGCGCAGCAGGTCGAGAAACCGCGCCGCGGCCACCATCGGCCCCATCGTGTGCGAGGACGAAGGCCCGATGCCGATCTTGAAGATGTCGAAGACGGACAGATACATCGGACTCCTCCCCGTCATCATTACTGGCATGGCCTGCGCCATTTTCCATCCCGAAAGCGACGTTTCGCGCGGAGCGCGCGGTCGTGCCTCCTGTGCGATTGCCCCTCGCAGCCCTGATCCAACTTGCCTATAAGGGTACGGAGCCTAGAGAGGAGACTGCCCATGTCCACCGAGCTTTCCCCCATCGAGAAGGCCAAGTTCGTTGCCGCCAGGCGTGCCAGCGACATGGTAGAAAACGGGATGAAGGTGGGGCTGGGCACCGGCTCGACCGCGGCCTGGATGGTGCGCTGCCTGGGCGAGCGCGTGCGCGAGGAGGGGCTGAAGATCAGGGGCGTGCCGACCTCGACGCGCACGGCCGACCTTGCGCGCGAGGTGGGGATCGAGGTGATCGCGCTGGACGAGGCGGGCTGGCTGGACCTGACCATCGATGGGGCGGACGAATTCGATGCCGAGCTGAACCTCATCAAGGGGGGCGGCGGGGCGCATTTGCAGGAAAAGATCGTCGCCAGCGCGTCCGACCGCATGGTGGTGATTGCCGATTCGGCCAAGGAGGTGGCGCATCTGGGCGCCTTCCCGCTGCCCGTCGAGGTGATCCCCTTCGGCTGGAAGACGACGCGCAAGCTGGTCGAGGAGATGCTGGAGGGAATGGACGTGCTGGGCCGCGACGTCACGATCCGCATGAACGGCGCGATGCCCTTTGTCACCGATGAGGGCAACCATATCCTCGATCTCCACCTGCTGCGCATCGGCAACCCGCGGCAGTTGGCGCTGGTGCTGAACCAGGTTCCCGGTGTGGTCGAGAACGGGCTGTTCATCGGCATCTGCGACACCGTGGTGATCGGTCATGGCGATGGCCGGGTCGAGCTGCGCGACGTGGCTGCGGGCAGCGTGCAACAGGACAGCATCGAATTCGCCGAAAGCGAGAACTTGTTCAAGGATGTCTGAGCGCGGCATGGCCTTCGACTACGATCTTTTCGTCATCGGCGGCGGTTCGGGCGGGGTCCGGGCGGCGCGTCTGGCCGCCAGCGAGGCGGGCGCACGGGTCGGGCTGGCCGAGGAATACCGCATGGGCGGGACCTGCGTGATCCGCGGTTGCGTGCCCAAGAAGCTGATGGTCTTCGCCTCGGGTTATGCAAGCGCAATGCAGGATGCGCGCGCCTATGGATGGGATGTCGCGGCGGGCGGCTTCGACTGGGCGGCGTTCCGGGCCAGGCTGGATGCCGAGCTTGACCGGCTTGAGGGTATCTATCGCGGCAACCTGCAGAAGGCAGGGGTTGAAATCTTCGATACGCGCGCCGTGCTGGCCGATGCACATACCGTGCGGCTGGCCGATGGCACCGAGAAGACCGCGCGCCATATCCTGGTCGCGACTGGCGGCCGGCCCTTCGTGCCCGAGTTCCCCGGGTCAGAGCATGTCATCACCTCGAACGAGGTGTTCAGGTTCGAGGCGCTACCCAAGCGCATCCTGATCGTCGGTGGCGGCTATATCGCCTGCGAGTTTGCGTGCATCCTGAGTGGCTTGGGCGTCAAGGTGACGCAGTATTATCGCGGCGCGCAGATCCTGCGTGGTTTCGACGAAGAGGCGCGCGGCCATATCGCCATGGCGATGTGCGACCAGGGCATCGGCCTTCGGCTGGGCTGCAACGTGCAGCGGATCGACCGGGTCGCGGACGGGCTGTGGGTCAAGGCCACCGACGGACATGACGGGGTATATGATGCGGTGCTTTACGCGACCGGGCGAGTCCCCAACACCGCGGGTCTGGGTCTTGAGGATCTGGGCATCGGGCTGAAGGAGAACGGCGGGGTCGAGGTCGACGGCTATTCCCAGACCGCTGTGCCCTCGATCTATGCGGTGGGCGATGTGACCGACCGCATCAACCTGACGCCCGTGGCGATCCGCGAGGGCGCGGCCTTTGTCGAGACGGTGTTCAAGGGCAACCCCACGCGCGCCGATCACGAACTGGTGCCCGGCGCCGTTTTCACCCGGCCCGAATTCGGAACGGTGGGACTCAGCGAGGAAGAGGCGCGCGCCCGCGGCGGGGTGGAGGTCTACGCAACCGCGTTCCGGCCGATGCAGTCGGGCTTTGCGGGACGCGAGGATCGGGTGCTGATGAAGCTGATCGTCTGCGCCCATACCCGCAGGGTTCTGGGGTGTCATATCGTCGCCGACCATGCGGGCGAGATGATCCAGTTGGCCGCGATCGCGATCCGGATGGGCGCGACCAAGGACGACTTCGACCGCACCGTCGCGGTGCATCCGACCATGGCAGAGGAACTGGTGACGTTGAAGGCGCCGGTCAGGACGTGGTGAAGGCGGGTTGAATTCCGCCCCCGAGCGACCAGTTAGGTCACACGAGTTTGCGAGACGAGCGAGAACGACAACAGGAAAGAGGTAAGACCTGGATGGCTGGACAAAGTGGCGGTCCCTGGGGTGGCGGAGGCCAGGGCGGTGGCAACCGCGGCGGTAATGGCGGTGGCCGCGGCCCCGGCGGTGAGCCGCCCCAGATCCCCGAGATCGACGAGCTGATGCGCCGCGGGCAGGAACAGTTGCGCGTGCTTATGGGCGGGCGTGGCGGGCACGGCTCCGGTCCGAAGCTGACCAAGGGCGGGATCGCGCTCGGCGTTCTGGCGGCCGTCGTGGTCTGGCTTTTCTCTTCGCTGTATACGGTCAAGCCCGAGGAACAATCGGTCGAGCTGTTTCTGGGCAAGTATTATGCAACCGGCCAGCCTGGTCTGAACTTTGCCCCCTGGCCGGTGATTACTGCCGAGGTGGTCAACGTTACCGGCGAACGCACCGAGAATATCGGCATGCGCCGGGGGGCCAAGGAAGACGGGCTGATGCTGACCACCGATGCCAATATCGTCGATATCGACTTCCAGGTGGTCTGGAACATCAACGACCCGGCGAAGATGCTGTTCAACATCCGCGATCCGCAACTGACCGTGCAGGCCGTGTCGGAATCGGTGATGCGCGAGATCATCGCCGCCTCGCCGCTGTCGCCGATCCTGAACCGCGACCGGGGCATCATCGCAGACACGGCGCGGCTGAACATCCAGGAGACGCTGGACGAATATGACAGCGGCATCAACATCGTGCGGATCAACCTCGACAAGGCAGATCCGCCCACCGAGGTGATTGACAGCTTCCGCGAGGTTCAGGCTGCCGAACAGGAACGCGACCGCCTGCAACGCCAGGCAGATGCCTATGCAAACCGCGTCGTGGCACAGGCACGAGGCGAAGCTGCGCAGATCATCGAGCAGGCCGAAGCTTATCGTGCCCGTGTCACCAATGATGCGCTGGGTGAGGCCAGCCGCTTCAGGGCGGTCCTGGCCGAATATGTCAAGGCGCCAGAAGTCACGCGCAAGCGGCTATATCTGGAAACCATGGAAAAGGTGATGGGCGAGGTGGACAAGACCATTCTGGATCCGGCGGTGCTGGGTGGCGATGGCGGTCAGGGCGTTGTGCCCTACCTTCCGCTTAACGAACTGCGCCGCAGCACGACCGGGGCAGGGGGGAACTGAAGATGCGCAAGACGATGATGATCGTTCCGATCCTGTTCCTGGCGCTGATCCTGGGGCTGTCCTCGGTCTTCGTGGTGGACGAGCGCGAAAAGGCGCTGGTGCTGCAATTCGGCCAGATCAAGGCGGTCAAGGAAGAGCCCGGGCTCGCCTTCAAGATCCCGTTCATCCAGGAGGTTGTCCGTTATGACGACCGGATTCTGTCGCTGGACACCGACACGATCGAGGTCACGCCCTCGGATGATCGCCGGTTAGTGGTCGACGCCTTCGCCCGCTATCGCATCGCCGATGCGGTGCAGTTCCGTCAGGCCGTTGGCGTCGGCGGGCTGCGTGCGGCCGAGGACCGGTTGTCCTCGATCCTGAACGCCCAGATCCGGGCGGTTCTGGGGGCCGATCGGGTGACGTCGGACACAATCCTGTCCGAGGATCGGCGCATCCTGATGACGCGGATCCGCGACCAGTCGCGCGAGCTTGCCCGCAGTATAGGTCTGGAAGTGGTTGACGTGCGGCTGAAGCAGACCAATTTGCCCGCACAGAACCTCGAGGCGACCTTTGCCCGGATGCGGGCCGAGCGCGAACGCGAGGCCGCCGACGAGATCGCCCGCGGTAACGAGGCGGCGCAGCGGGTGCGCGCACTGGCCGACCGGACCGTGGTGGAACTGGTCTCGGATGCCGAGCGAGAGGCGCAAATCACCCGAGGCGAGGCCGATGCCGAGCGCAACGCGATCTTCGCCGAAGCCTTCGGCTCCGATCCCGAGTTCTTCGCGTTCCTGCGCTCGCTGCGGGCCTACGAGAATTCGCTGATGGCGGGCAATTCGTCGATGGTGCTGACGCCGGACAGCGAGTTCTTCGACTATCTCAAGCAGGCCGAGCGTCCGCAACCGTCGGCGCCGGGGATTGCCGCGGCGCAATGAGCTTTGTCATTCTGGCCATGGGGCTGGTTCTGGTCCTGGAGGGGCTGGTGTTCGCACTGGCCCCTTCGCGTCTGGACGAACTGGTTGACCTGATCCGCCGCATCCCGCCGGAAACACGGCGGTTGATCGGGCTGGTCGCCGTTGCGATGGGCACCGCGCTCATCTGGCTTGCCCAAAGGCTTGCGGGGTGAAACACTGCGCCAATCACGGCCTGTTGACACGCCGCGACGGGCGTTGAGTTGCATCGTCTCGCGTCAGGCGCATATCGCAGGAAACAAGGGTTTCGGTCCCCGCACGCTCTGGCCGGACCCGCAGGGAACGCATGCAGGAGGATCCAAGCGTGACATCGCAGGCCATTTCCAATACCGCCCGTCCCGCGTCGGCCTGGCTTGGCCCGGCGCGCGCATTGGCGCTGGCCGCCGCCCTTGCGCTGGGACAGGCATCCGGCGCGCTGGCCCGCGCCGCGCCCGAAAGCTTTGCCGATCTCGCCGAGCAGGTCAGCCCGGCGGTGGTCAACATCACCACCTCGACCATGATCGCGGGCCATACCGGTGTGATGCCGATGGTCCCGCCGGGGTCGCCTTTCGAGGACTTCTTTCGCGACTTCATGAAACCGGATCGCGACGGCACCCGCCCGCCACGCCGCAGTCAGGCGCTGGGTTCGGGCTTCGTGATCTCGCCTGACGGCTATATCGTCACCAACAACCACGTCATCGAGAAGGCCGACGAGATCACCATCGAGTTCTTCTCGGGCATGACTCTCAAGGCCAGTGTTGTCGGCACGGACCCCAATACCGATATCGCGGTTCTGAAGGTCGAAAGCGACAGTCCGCTGCCTTTCGTGTCCTTCGGCGAGTCCGATGCGATGCGGGTGGGCGACTGGGTGATGGCCATGGGCAACCCGCTGGGTCAGGGCTTTTCGGTCTCGGCGGGCATCATCTCCGCCCGGGGCCGGGCACTGTCGGGCAGCTATGACGACTACCTGCAGACCGATGCCGCGATCAACCGCGGCAACTCGGGTGGTCCGCTCTTCAATATGGCGGGCGAGGTGGTGGGTGTGAACACCGCGATCCTGTCGCCCAATGGCGGTTCGATCGGGATCGGTTTCGCGATGTCCTCCACGGTGGTGACGAATGTGGTCGACCAGCTCAAGGAATTCGGCGAGACCCGGCGCGGCTGGCTGGGCGTACGCATCCAGGACGTGACCCCCGACATGGCCGAGGCGCTGGGCCTGGAAGAGGCGCGCGGCGCGCTGGTGACCGACGTGCCCGAGGGTCCGGCAGCCGAGGCGGGCATGGAACAGGGCGACGTGATCCTCAGCTTCGACGGGGTCACGGTGGACGACACCCGCGGGCTGGTGCGCCAGGTCGGCAACACCGCCGTCGGCAAGACCGTCAAGCTGACCGTGTTCCGTGGCGGCGAGACGGAAACGCTGGACGTGACGCTGGGCCGCCGCGAGACTGCCGAAGGGGCCGTGCCCGCGGTTGCCTCGCCCGATACCCCCGATGAACCCGACACGCGCGAGATGCTCGGAATGACGCTTGCGCCCCTGACCGACGCTCTTCGCGAACAGCTCGAACTGGGCGCGGCGGCAGAAGGGCTTGTCATTCAGGACATCGACGAAACGGGCGAGGCCTATGAAAAAGGCCTGCGCGCGGGCGACCTGATCACCGAGGCAGGCCAGCGCAAGGTGCTGACCATTGCCGATCTCGAAGCCCGCATTTCCGAGGCCCGCGATGCAGGGCGCAAGTCGTTGCTGCTTCTTGTGCGCCGCGACGGAGAGCCGCGCTTCGTGGCGCTGTCGGTCACAGAAGACTGAATCGCCAGAAACACAAGGGGCGCCCGTCATCGGGCGCCCCCTTCGGGTCCGGGCGATGCCCGCTCAGTAAAGCCCGGCCACTCGCGCCCGTAGCGTGACCAGCGCCAAGACCGCGTCAATGGTTGGCGTGGGCGTGCCGGTGACGCGCCCCAGCTCTTGCACCGAACCCACCAGCGCGTCGATCTCCATCGGTCGGCCCATGGTCAGGTCCTGCAACATCGACGTGCGATGCGCTCCCACGGCCGCACCGCCCTCGATCCGGCGATCGACGTCGATGGGGAATCTCACGCCCAGCTTCTCGGCGATCTCCTGCGCTTCCAGCATCATGTTGCGCGCTACCGCCCGCGTGCCCGGATCGGTACACAGCACATCCAGCGTCGCATGCGTCAGCGCCGAAATCGGGTTGAACGACAGGTTCCCCCACAGCTTGACCCAGATTTCGTCGCGCAGCCTGGGCCGCACCGGAGCCTTCAGCCCCGCCGCCGCCAGTGCCTCCGACAGCCGCACCGCACGCTGCGATTTCGATCCGTCCGGCTCGCCCAGCGAAAAGCGGTTGCCCTCGATATGCTTGACCACGCCCGGCTCGATCACCTCGGCCGCCGGATAGACCACGCAGCCCAGCACCCGGTCCGGCCCGAACCCGTTCCATTGCGCATCGCCCGGATCGACCGAGGCCAGCCGCGTGCCCTCCAGCGGGCCGCCGATCTTGTGGAAATACCACCAGGGCACCCCGTTCACGCCGGAAACGATGGTCGTATTTTCCCCGATCAGCGGCTTCATCTTCTCGACCACCGGCGGCACCGAATGGGCCTTGAGCGTGACCACGACGTAATCCTGCACCCCCAGATCGGCCGCGTTGTCAGAGGCATTGACCGGCACGGTCACGTCCGTCCCGCTTTCCTCCTCGATCAGCCGCAGCCCGCGTTCCTTCATCGCCGCCAGATGCGGGCCGCGCGCCACCAGGCTGACCTCGGCGCCCGCCTGTGCGAGCTTCGCCCCCATATAGCCGCCGATGGCGCCCGCTCCGAACACGCAGATCTTCATGCACAATCCCTCGTCCTGCCGCGGACCCGCGCCCGCCGCCCTGTCTTCTTCTGGCCGTAAATATCCCCGCCGGAGGCAGCCCGGCCCCTGGCCGGGCTCCCTTCACGCAGCGCTTTCCGTCAGCCCCAGCTTTTCGGCCAGTCCGATCCGCTGCAGCTTGCCGGTCGCGCCTTTCGGGATCTCGTCCAGGATCACCACCTTGCGTGGCACCTTGAAGTCGGCCACCCGCGCAGCCGCGAAGTCGCGGATCTCGCGCTCGGTCGCCTGCATGCCCTCCTTCAGCACCACCGCCGCCGCCACCTCCTCGCCAAGCTTTGGATGGGGCAGGGCGAAGGTCACGCATTGCGCGATGGCCGGATGCTCCATCAGCACGCCATCGACTTCCAGCGGACTCACCTTCTCGCCGCCCCGGTTGATGATCTCCTTCAGCCGCCCGGTCAGGTGCAGATAGCCCTCGTCGTCGAAGGCCCCCTGGTCGCCGGTGCGGAACCAGCGCCGACCCTCGGCCTCGAAGAAGCTTTTGGCGTTCGCCTCGGGATTGCCCTCGTAGCCCGGCGTCACGTTCGGACCCGAGATCACCACCTCGCCCGTGCCGTCTGTCAGCCGGTCCTCGATCTCATGGGCGATGCGCACCTTCGGCCCCGCCTCGATGCCGACCGAACCGGGCTTCTGCGCGCGGGGGGGCAGCGGGTTCGAACACATCTGGTGGGCGGCCTCGGTCATGCCGTAGCCCTCGATTACCGGCGCGCCGAAGGTCTCGGCCAGTTCGGTCATCACCTGCGCGGGCAGCGAGGCCGAGGACGAGCGCAGGAAGCGCAGCCGCGCGGCGTCGATGACATCGCGGTTGCGGCCGGCACGCGACAGGATCGCCTGGTGCATGGTCGGCACCGCGGTATACCAGGTCGGGTCGGCATCCTTGAGCCAGCCGAAGAATTTCAGCGCGTCGAAGCCCGGCGCGCACCAGATCGAGGCTCCCGCCGAGAGCGAAGCCGAGACGGCGGCCAGCAGCCCGTGGATATGGAACAGCGGCATCACGTTCAGGCAGCGATCCGCAGGCGTCAGGTCCAGCGAGGCGCGGATATTCGCGGCCGAAGCCGCGACATTCGATTGCAGCAGCGGCACGATCTTGGGCCGGGACGTGGTGCCCGAGGTGTGCAGGATCAGCGCGACATCGCCGGGCAGCGGCTCGCCGGTATCGCAGGCCCCGCCGCCGCCTTCGGCCACAAGCTCGAACTCCCCAGCTGGTGCCGCCGGATCGAAGCGCAGCCGCAGCACGGTCAGCCCGAAACGATTGGCCGCGGCCAGCGCCGGGCCGGTATAGCCCTCGGCCAGAACGATGGCCTTGGCCTTCAGATCCTCGAGGTAAAAGGCATATTCGTCCTCGCGATAGGCGGGGTTCAGCGGCGCGGTCGTCGCCGCCCGGGTGATGGTGACGAAGGCCGTGGCCATTTCCGGCCCGTTCGGCAGGACGATGGCCACCCGGTCGCCCCGGCCCACGCCCGCGGCGTGAAGCTGGCCAGCGACCCGGTCGCCCAGCGCGCGCAACCCGCCATAGCTCAACCAGTCGCGGCCCGGCGCGCCGATGGCGGGGCTCGTGTCGTCATGTCCCTGGAGCAATGCCTTGATGGTCGTCACCTCGATGTCCTTTCTCTAGGTCGTGTTGTCCCTGCGGGCATCCGGCCGATCATTCGGCCGGCGCGGGACGCTTGGCGATGCGCCGGTGCAGCATCTTGATCAGCGGCAGCGCGAAGAAGATCGTCGCCAGCGCCAGGAAGGTTGCCGACAGCGGCCGCGAGATGAAGAAGGTCACATCGCCCTGGGCGCTGATCAGCGTCTGGCGGAAGCTTTTCTCCATCAACGGGCCCAGCACAAGTGCCAGCACAAGCGGCGCGAGCGGATAATCCGCCTTGCGCAGCAGGTAGCCCGCTACGCCGAAGCCCGCGATCAGCCAGACATCGTGAAGTTTCTGGCCGGGCGCAAAGCCGCCCAGGATGCACAGCACCAGCACCATCGAACAGAGTACCGAGAACGGCATCCGCAGCGCCCAGACGAAAAGCGGGATCAGCGCGATGTTGATCAGCACCGCCGCAAGATTGGCGGTGTAGAGCGAGCTGATCAGCCCCCAGACGAAATCCTGCTGCTCGATGAACAGCATCGGCCCCGGCATCAGCCCCCACATCACCATGCCGCCCAGCAGCAGCGCGGTGGTGGGCGAGCCGGGGATGCCCAGCGTCAGCATCGGCAGCAGCGATCCGGTCGAGGCGGCATTGTTGGCGGTCTCGGGCGCGGCCACACCCTCGATATTGCCCTTGCCGAAGGTCTCGGGCTTCTTCGAGAAGGTGCGCGCCAGACCATAGCTCATCAGCGAGGCGGGTGTTGCGCCCGCGGCGGGCAGCATACCGACGAAGAAGCCCGGCACCGAGCCGAAGCTCATGGTCTTCCACATGCGGTTCATCTCGCGGATACCGTCGATCAGGAGGTCGCGCATCCGCAGCCGTGCCGTCGAGACGGCGGGCGAGATGCACGAGGTCTCGATGGTGTAAAGCACCTCGCCCACGCTATAGACCCCAATCGCCAGCACCAGAAAGCTGATGCCCGAATAGAAACCCGGAATGTCGCCGAAGATCAGCCACGGCTGGCCCGAGATCATGTCCAGCCCCACGGTGGACAGCACCAGCCCGAGGCAGATCATCACGATGGTCTTGAGCGTGTCGTCCCCGCCAAGCCCCACGAAGGTCGTGAAGGCCAGCAGAACGAGC